>JABDBC010000061.1 GCA_013288825.1 Chlamydiota bacterium | reverse complement strand
TTCTTTCAGGTTGGTTTATTTGCTCAACAAAAAGACTCTACAGATCTACTTGAGCAATACGAATCCATTTTCTCCAAACTTCCCAATTGGGACAAAAATTCGGCAAATATTCAACCGTTTGGCAGCGGATGCAGTAACCAGAACTATCTTTTGACTATCGATCAAGTGCGATATTTTATACGCATTGGCTCCCCATCCCGGCAATTTTTAGGTCTTGATTCCTCAAAAGAATATTCAATCATGCAACTTGCAGCCAGCCTAGACCTTACTCCCAAAATTCTTGCTGCCGACGTAGACAAAGAAATTATAGTCATGCCTTTTATCGAATCTAAGCCTGTTGACCTGCATCAGAGAAATTATCTAGTAGATACCGTCAAATTATTGAAAAAATTACATAATTCAAAACAGCATCTCTCCTTCTCAGCGACACCTGAAGAGATCATTTCGTTTTATTTAGAAAAGATTAATGAATTAAAAATTGAACTCTCTCCATTACAAATAGACCTCATAAATAGACGTCCAAAACTGTCTCTCGTGCCGTTAGTTCCTTGTCATCTCGATTTGAAAGGGGAAAACGTATTGGACGATGGAGAACGCCTGTGGCTTATCGATTGGGAGTATGGAGCGATGTCGGAGCCATTTTTTGACTTAGCTTCATTAGCTTCAGCAGATTCTTTTACTGTTGATGAAATGGATGAGCTCCTAAATATTTATGCGGAATCGCCCTCACAAGAGATGAGGCAGCGGTTGAAGCAGCTTCGCATTCTCGCTGATTTGCGATGGGCTCTTTGGGCGCTTATCCAAATGCGTACCTCTTCCCTGGACCTTCCTTATGAAAAATGGGCGGATGAATTGTTTAACGAAGTCAAACAAGGATTGAGCAATTAGCAATTTCAAAGAAAATTTAAGGGATCAACATGAAATTTTTTGCCGAGAAGGGCTGCCTGCTGGTAACTAAGTTTTTCCCGACCTTTCTTTTGATGTAAAAACTCTGAAACTTGACTTTCTGTGGCAAAACAATCTGGAACCAAACTTTTTTGCGTTAATTGATCTTCAATGAGTAGCGCTTTGAGGAATTCATGTGGCTGCATATCTTCTGCAGCGCGAACATGATAAAGATCATCATATTCTTTCATTTGCATTGATAACACATGATGGTAGTTTTTTATTTCAACGGGAATTTCTGGATCAAAGGCACGTCCAAGATATTCAAGCATGCGTTCGCCATTACGTGCCGATTTGTCATTTGCGATTGGTTTTAATGGATAGGCATGAATAAGAGCCCCAAACATATTTTCAGAAGGGTGTGTGCTTAATATGGAATTAATATCCTCAAACCCTTGCACTGGTGGAAATGTAAATGACAACATGTAACGACCATAATATTTTAAGCTAACTGGAATTCGGAGTAGGTACCTCCTGGCTCCTATCACCGCATTCGCATAGCAATCAAGCTAAGGCGCAAGATCTGAAGATTTTACCACAGAGATCACAGAGAAAATAAAGAGATTGGAGAGAAGGGTTGAGATTACTGAATTTTAAGGAAAATCGGGCTATGGGTTTAATTTCGTCTAAAATGTAGCCTTAGTAACTTATAATTCCCTCTGCGTCTCTGCGCCTCCCCGTCTCTGCGTTAATCATTATACGAATTTAACGCAGAGACGGGGAGGCGCAGAGACGCAGAGGGAACCAACAGCCGAAAATCGCGATTAATAATCTCTATTCCCTCTCTCCTATCTCTCTGTTTTTCTCTGTGATCTCTGTGGTAAATTCTTCAGATCTTGCGCCTTAGCTTGATGGTTATGCGAATGCGGCGACAGGAGCCAAGATATTCCTACTCCAAATTACAGTAAGCTGATGATATCATTTCCTTTAATATTGGAAATAGTTAAATTTAGAGGATGGATGAAGCAACAAAACGACTATTTTTCGGCATAGAAGTGTGCGCCCCATGGCCTTCAAACTTGCCCGCTGAAGGTCGCATTTTGGATCCCCTCCACCGCCATATGACCTTGGCATTTTTGGGCCAGACCGATTATCAAAAAATCCAAGAAGCATTACCCAACTTCCAAGTTCCTTCATTTAAAGTCGGATTCACAGGACAATTTGATCGATGTTTGTTTCTGCCACCGTATCACCCCTCTGTTCTTGCATGGCATGTAGGAACCCTTGATAAAAAAACGGCTATTGAACATTACCACAGACAACTCATCGATTGGTTGAAATCTTTAGACCTCCCAGTCACTGACAGAAAAGGATTCCTTCCTCACGTCACTCTGTGCCGCCATCCTAAGAATAAAAAAAGTTGGCTCGAAAGTTTTATTCCATTGCCTATGATCGCTTACAAGATACATCTCTACGAAAGTTTGGGATACTCTCAATACGTTTCTTGCTGGGAATATTCTCTGCAGCCTCCCTTTGAAGAAATTTCACACACAGCCGATATCGCCTACCGTGTTTATGGTGAGTCTTTAGAAGAAATTTATCATCATGCCTATACAGCGCTAGCCTTTGCATATCCACCGATTTTGGCTTTTCCATTAGACAATATACAGGTTAACAATTTAGATGATGTGGTCATCCAATTGAATGATGTGGTCTCAAAAATGGATCAGGAAATGGGTTGTCCCTTTAAAGCTGTCAGTTTGCATGGGAATATTCGCAAAGAAACCAACAACATTTTGACTTGGGAGATGATCATCGATGTATAAATTGGAAAAAATGAAGCCAGGAATCTACTTAATGCCCAAAGAAGGGGGCATGAAGGTTCCTGGATTGATCATTGCCTCCGAAGCGCTATTGCAAGAGATGGAGTTGGAACAGCCTTTGGAACAAGTCCGAAATGTGGCGCACCTACAAGGTATTGTCGGCCATAGCATTGCCATGCCCGACATCCATTGGGGATATGGTTTTCCGATTGGTGGCGTTGCTGCAACTGATGCTGAAACAGGTGTAATAAGCCCAGGAGGTGTTGGTTATGACATCAACTGTGGAGTCCGGTTGGCCATCGTCCCACTTATATTTAGAGAATTATCGGATGCCAGTAAAACGGAATTAGTCAAATCTGTGTTCAAAACAGTGCCCTCTGGAGTCGGTCAGGAGCACAAGGGAACTGGCTTAACTGACGCAGATTACCGAAAAATTGTGGCGACAGGTGCGCAGTGGTCAGTGGAACATGGATTTGGATTCCAAAAGGATTTAGAACACATAGAAAGCCATGGATGCATCCAGGGGGGCGATCTCGACTTTGTTTCGAATCAAGCAAAGGAGCGAGGAAGAAGGCAGCTTGGATCCATCGGCTCTGGCAATCACTTCGTCGAGATTGGAGAAATCACACAAATCTATCGACGAGATGTTGCAGAGGCATGGGGGATTGTAAAGGGGCAAACCTATGTATTAATCCATTCCGGATCGAGAGGATTTGGACATCAAATATGCCAGGACACACTTAATGCCTTTATGAAAGGGGGATATGCTGAAGGGCTTCCTGATAGACAGCTTGTAGCCGCTCCCATTTCTAGCAGTGCTGGGAAAGGGTATTTCAAAGCAATGGCCGCTGCGGCAAACTTTGCTTTCAACAATCGGCAACAGATCTTGCATTGGGTCAGATTGGCCTTCCAAAAGACGTGCAAAATTAAGCCAGAAGATGTCGTCCTGGTGTATGATGTCTGCCACAATATTGCAAAATTCGAAGAATATGAGGTTGACGGCGTTCTGAAACGCTTATGTGTGCATCGAAAAGGGGCTACGCGGGCATTTGGACCCCATAATCCAGAATTGGCACCCCTATTTCAGAAGACGGGACAGCCAGTGCTTGTTCCTGGAGACATGGGACGAGCCAGCCATGTTATGGTGGGATTAGGGAATCAGTTGACCTGGAGCAGTGCCTGCCACGGAGCCGGGAGGGCACGCAGTCGCACCCAATCTTTGAAGTCCTGGCAAGGAAGAAATCCGATAACACATATGCTGAAAGAGGGGGTGCAAGTGATGGCAACTTCGATAAAAACCGTTGCTGAGGAGATGCCAGATGCTTATAAAGATGTCGATATGGTAGTTGAGGCTGTGCAGGAAGCTGGCCTTGCCAATATGGTGGCAAAACTTGGACCCCACCTAGTGATTAAGGGATGATCAGACATTATAAGGCAAAGATTCTTATGAAGACGACGCTGATTAGCATGGCAGCGGAACCCACTTGAAGGCATTTTTGTAAAACATCGTCTCCCTTCGCCAATTCCTGGCATCCTAAGTGTTTCAAAGAGCAATCACAACGACCTTCCAGAATGCGTCTTTCTAAGGCGTCCATTTTATCTCTATTTGCTTCTCTTGCCAAATTAATCTGTTTTAGATACTTCAAACGAAATGCACCCCGAGTCAATAATTTGTCGTCTTCAGTTAGTTTTATCCCAATTTCTTTGGCATATTGTTCAATGCTATATTCAATTTTTCTCTTGTGCATATTAGAATAAATCCGTGCTGCCACTACTGCAACTAAACCGACAATTCCAAGCATAGCTGCAGCAAGGGTAATTGGGAGAGCAAAAGGAGCAAAAGGGATTGTCCCCACGGCTGCTAGAACGATTCCCACAAGTTTCGCAATTTTTAGCACGTCTGAACAATGGTTGGCAAGCACCCTAAAAAACACAACATCAGTTTTGATATTTTTTTTCGGTTGGTTAATTTCTTTTACGAAGACATTAGCATGAAGCATCTCATGAATTAGTGAGAAAAAACTTCCAGCAATAATCGGAAGGGCAACCATTTGTATCGAAAGAATCGGACAGCAAAAGAAAACAAGGCCTGCTATCAATGTAATTCCAATCGTTTGGTAAACCTTATCACGCAAGATTGCCGAGGTTGAAAGAATGGAATTCTCATTAGGCTTGTCTTTACTGAAACATGATTTTATCTGTCTGACGATAAATTCTCCGCCATGCCACGCCAGGTATCCTATTCCAACAGAAATGCAATCGACTAGTTTATCAACAACCCTTACAACCAAGTGGCCTAGTTTCACTGTAGAAATTAATATGTATTGAGGTATTAAATAAAGATTTTTAAGGATGTTTACGGCAGAAAACGACTTTTGTGTACACGCCTTATAAATGTCGATGAAGATAGCAAAAGGAACAAGGGCTAACGTGCCTATAATTTGAGCCAAGGAGGTCAGTTCGTATTTGGAGTATTTGATAAAGTTGAAGAAGTGGCGACGTAAATCTTCGCTAAACAATGTTTTTTGATCAATTTGGATATTTTGATCTTCTTCCGAAGTTGGATTAATGGAAAGCTGCTTATAAGAAAAATTTTTTTTAAGCTGTATATCCATTCGCAAGTTAATTGCAAAATTGAAATCATCTAAAGTGTTTCTTATAGCAGTCATAATTCCTCATAACCAAATTATAGGCAAAATCGTAGCATTATTCGCTTTTTAAATCAATAACTTTAATGCTTTAATGCTTGGTTTATGTTTTAACAGCAATTCTCGCTAATACACAGTAACAGGATTTCACCACTGAGAACATAGACAGAAGAAAAAGGTAGATCGATATCCATGATGTGATGTAGCGCCCCTGCCGGGGCGAGATGTGTGTGCAGGACGTTTACCCAGGCTTCGCTTACCCCTCCGGGGCAGCACTCAGCCTGGGCTAATTTGTAACAGCCCTCCGGGCCGTGTGCAATGGCTTTTGTGAGCACAATTCCGGGCTGCTTGCAATCCTTTTCATGGGCAAACATTGGGCTATATGCCATGTCATTTGTCCACAAAAGCCATTGGGCTAATTTGTAACAGCCCTCCGGGCCGTGTGCAATGGCTTTTGTGAGCACAATTCCGGGCTGCTTGCAATCCTTTTCATGGGCAAACATTGGGCTATATGCCATGTCATTTGTCCATAAAAGCCACTGCACACGGCCCGGAGGGCTGTTACAAATTAGCCCAGGCTGAGTGCTGCCCCGGAGGGGTAAGCGAAGCCTGGGTATGCTCCAAACACACATCTCGCCCCGGCAGGGGCGCTACATCACATCATGGATATCGATCCCAGAAATGGCTGGAACGAGACCGCTCAAATTCTTGCTAAAAATGTCCATTCGTTGCTCCCCAGGACGGTTCTCGCATGAGGGCATACTTTTAACACAGGCCTTGGGTTCAGGCATGCGATTTGCAATTTGAGGATGTCCATTGCGTTTGAACTCCATTCTACCTCAAATTACAAATCACAACCCAGACCCCAATAATCTCTCCTTCTTTCTCTTCTTCTCTCTGTGATAAAGTTATATAATTATTTATATTTAAACACTAATTTTTGTAATTATAAAATTAAAAATGATATAATGTATTTATAACAGCATTTATTTGTTCAATTGTTAACTAGGGGGTAAGCTATGAGCACAGCCGCCAGTTCAATCGGCATAACACCTTCGGCAGATCATCTGAGTTTGGGAGCCGGCTCCTATGTTGAGCTTTCTCCAGTCGATGAGCACGTTCGTCTGCATGCAACATCAAACTTCAAAGCCTTTTTCAGATGTTGCGGCAAAAAATATGTCGCTGTCAGGGTTCCCGACGCTGAACAAAATACGCAACTTGTATTTCTAAATATCAAAGAGGCTGCAAAAATTTTGGGAGTTGAAACAAGAGATCTCATTGAAGCTGAAGAAAGAGGCAATTTGCCTGCATTTATTCTCAACCGCATGCGGGCCATGCACACAGAAGGGGTTGAACGGGTACGGCATATCTTAAGTGAGGGACTTCCCACTGGACTCTCAGAAGAAGAGGGGATGTTAATAGAAACTTTTGTGCAGAGTAATAGAGCAGCTTGGGATGCACTTACTCCGAAACAATGGGCAAGCGAATATCCCGATGGATGTTTGCGCATAAAAAAAGAAAAAAGTGGGTTGCCACGTACTCTTGAGATCTTTCGATCCCCCGATGGGGCGCTCCACATTATGGTTCTTCTCAAAACAAAAGGGGAAGTTGTTCAGATCGGTGAAGGGAGTTCAAAAAAGACAAAACTTGCAGTGGATTGGGAGTCAGGTGCTCGCTACGCCAACTTAACCATACATAGGGAACATAATCCCAACGAATTCATCCTTTCAGAAACATTAGGTGGAAGGCCTGGATTAGCTGCGCCAATGCTCTTGAAACATAAATATGTTGGAAAAAAAAGTGAGTTTGGTCAAGTCAAGAAAAAACGCAAAGAACCAGAATCAAAGCTTAAAAAGGAATCTGACTCCGATCCTCTTCTTGCAAAAACCAAAGTTGAGGGTGCGCAAGGGGAGAAAATTGGATATTACCAGCATTTATACGATGGAGCTCTCAGCGACCTTCTTGAGGGAGGGGACTTTTTTCCCGAAGATAATCTCCAATTAGCGATCGACTTGGTGATGGGATTATGTACTTTGGACGAGGCACATGTGGTTCACAAGGATATTAAACCGCATAACATTTATTACGAAATGCATGAGGGAACGCCCCGCTATTTCATAGGAGACTTTGGGATAGCTGAGGATTTGTCTTCAAAGCCTCAAGATAGTGCTTATGATATGGACCGGGGAGGTTTTTGGTATCGATCTCCTGAACAATTTCTACTGTGTGATCAAATCAAGAAAGCTATAGATGAGGCATCCTTTAGGTCGTGGCGTTCTACTGGCATAACAGCTAGCCAAGAAAAACCTATACGTGAAAGATTGGTTAACGAAGTTGCAGGGAAACATTGGCGAAGAATGGATGTCTGGTCGACCGGGATAACATTGTTGCAAGCCTTATTACGAACTGATGATTTTCTGACAGACTTCGCAAACAGGCAATGGAGAGAGTCTTTGGATAACGTTAGGGAGAACAGAGGAAATGCAGCGTTTTATGAAGCCATGCAAAGAAGGGTTGATGCATTGTTTAAATCTTTGTCAGAGAGATTTCCGGAGAATACCCCAAAAGAGTATATTGACCTATTGAGGCGGATGCTCACAGCTGATATTGATAATCGCATTTCCCCACAAGAGGCTTTGAAGGAGCTAATGGCAATAGCTGCTGTTTGGGAGATACCTTCTGCGGCAGACGAAAAAGAAAGCAAAGCCATCGCCGCAAGTTAGAAAATTAAGACATGAAAGATCGAAACCTAAGAGTCGCCCTTACAGGGCTCACAACATTTTTGGAGCCTACCCAGGCCTTCGAGCGCCCTTGCAGGGCTTCCTCAGCCTGGGCTAGATAGAGTCGCATCTTCGATGCTTAGCAAAGCAATGCATTCCAAAGTCTCTTGCCGAGACAAGCTGCGTTGAGCATCAAAGATGCGACTTTATCTAGCCCAGGCTGAAGAAGCCCTGAAAGGGCGTCGAAGGCCTGGGCATGCTCCAAAAGATGTTGTGAGCCCTGTAAGGGCGACTCTTTATGCTTCCTCTTTACAACGCAAATATTCTTAAGAGCACCGTAGCGATAGTGAGGGAAAGGGTTCCACCTGCAACAAAGCCATAACCTACCCCATTTCGCATCCCATTTGCTTGCCATTTTGCCATGTATTTTATGGGTAAAGGAGTTTCTCCATCATTAAAAAACGAGTTTTCAGTTAGATATCGATATAACGAGACTAGTCGTTTCCCATCCTTTGAATCTTTAGCTAAAGAAATGTCGTATACAATTTCGCTTGGTTGAGTTCTTGATGCTTGTTCCCAAAAATTCATCCATGTCAGTTTTCTATTTTCATCATTCAGGGGAACTTTCATGAATGCAGCAAGTTTTTCAATATGTTTATCACAAAATTCAAACCACGTCTTTTCCTTATCCTCTTCGGTCAATTCAATTTTGAGGATTTTTGCAAATTCTTCGATACTATTGTCTATCTTTTTCTTTTTCAATGTAGAGAAAATATGAGCAGCAATAATCGACACTAAGACAACCACTCCAACCATGGCAGCAGCAATAGTTATTGGAAGGGCAACAGAAGCAAATGGAAGTACCCCCGCTGCAGCGAGTATGACTCCAGCAATTTTAGTAACCGTTGTCGTTGCATAGCACCCAGTTATGATAGGCTTAAGAATGTTATTATTTGTCCTGACAGCATGTTTTTGGAGGTTTTTTCCATCATAATCATGACCCATAGTATAATATTCAGGGCATAAGCGATTGGTAAATTGATTATTTATAGTCCCGTAGAGGCTTCCAACAATAATTGGGAGTGCAATCATTTGAACGGCAAGAATTGGAATAAAGACCGCAATGGCAGCTAAAAAAGTGATGCCAATTGAGTCGTATACGTCATAACGATATTCTTGGTTATCAGAAAGGATGGTGTTGCTATTTTCAGGTTTGTCTTTGCTAACGCACAGCTTGATCTGTCTGACGAGTGCTTCTCCACCATGCCATACAAAATGGCCCACAGCAATGGAAACAGCATTCACAGTTTTATGAACAATTCTTGCAGCGCACATTACAAGATTAAAGATAGAAAGAAAAATATGCTTGGGAATGAGATAGAGGTTATTTAAAACTTGAGTGGCTGAAAATTTTTTGTTGACACATGCTCTGTAAAGATCGATAAAAATAGCAAAAGGAATGAGTACTAAAGTTCCAATGACTTCTGCAAGAGAAATTATTTCATATCTTGTATCTTTGCCAAGATTGAAAAGATGCCGCTTCATATCATCACGAAAGAGGACACCCTGATTGATTTCCTTTCCATAACCCTCTTTGGCTGATTCTGACCAGGCATCGGAGTCATATTTTCTTGTATCTACCCATATTCTGGCATCATTTATTTCTAAGCTAAAGTTTTCTAAAATATTGACGCTCATGATTTATAAATCCCTCAATTTAACAAATGAAAAACAGGTTATACACACTGTTTTCATTTAAGTCATCAATAATAAAATGAATAGGGAAAAACATTTCTGATTTGCTCCGATATGTCATCTTTTGTGCATGCAAATTAGTAACAGATTTGTTACTTATTGTAGCATGAGAAAGATGAATAGTAATCGACGAGGAGGCGACCGGGAAGGGTACTGTTATTTTCGATGATCCACTATCTAAGAAGGCAAGATCTGAAGGTTTTATCACAGAGAAAACAGAGAGATTGGGGAGTAGGGTAGAGATTATTAATCGCAATTTTTGGCTATAGGGTTAACTTTGTCCAAAACGTAGCTTTAGTGCCTTATATTCCCTCTGCGTCTCTGCGTTAATCATTACAACAATTTTAACGCAGAGACGCAGAGGCGGGGAGACGCAGAGGGAATTATAAGTCGTAAAGCTATTTGGACAAAATTAAAACAATAGCCCGATTTTTCTTACCCTTCTCTCCTATCTCTGTTTTCTCTGTGAACACTGTGGTAAAATCTTCAGATCTTGAGCTTAGTTGATGGCTATGCAGCATTCGCGGCTCGATATATTGACTGGATCTACCCCACGCTGGCGCATGGGGCTACATGCTGCCACCGCATTCGCGGTTTTAGCAGCCTCAGTTTATTGCACACGCAATGAGATATACCTCACAGACTCCCCTTGCTTGATCAGCAACAACACAGGCTTACCCGATTCCGTCTCTGCCAAGGCAGCATTGAATTCCGCAACATTGCCCACCTTCTTCTGGTTGACAGCCAAAACCACCGCACCCTTCTTTAAACCTGCCCAGGAGGCAACGCTTCCCGGTTGCACTTTTGAAATAATCACTCCAGTTCCCAATTCTTCGGTTACTCCCTGGCTCCTGGCAATTTCAGGAGTTATCGCTTGCACTTCAAAACCAAGTTTGTTTCCAACGGTAGATGCCGTCTGAACCGCACTTGTGGGGTATGTTCCAACAACCAAAGGGATCGCTAGCGTTTTTCCATCTCGGATAATCGTCAAGTTGAGCTTTGTCCCTGGATTCATCAACGAAATGGCATTGCGCAAGTCCCCAACATCCTTTACAGTCTGCTTATTATACTCAACAATCACATCGCCCTGCTTAATGCCGGCTTGATCTGCTGGTGACCCTTTTGACACATCGGCCACCAAGGCACCTTTGGCTTCATTTAATCCGAAAGCATGGGCAAGATCCTTGTCGACATGCTGTAGAGAGACTCCCATAAAACCGCGGCTGACAGAACCATTTTGAAGAATTTGATCCATCACATGTTTGAGAATATTGCTCGGAATGGCAAAACCTATTCCTACATAGCCTCCAGAGTTGCCGCTGGTAAGAATTGCTGTGTTCATCCCTATGACAGAGCCATCCAAATTGAGCAAAGGTCCACCGGAGTTGCCTCGATTGATCGCTGCATCTGTTTGAATGAAGTCTTCAATATTTGCCAAATCTAAATCGTTGCGTCCTTTGGCACTTACTACGCCGACTGTCAAAGTTGCTTTCAGTCCAAAAGGGTTGCCAATGGCAATGGCCCATTGACCTATCTCCAAATTGTCGGAGTTCCCCAGCTGCAAATAGGGAAGGTTCTCTGCATCAATTTTCAATAAAGCGACATCTGTGCTTGCATCTTGCCCTACCACGGTTGCGGGGAGCTCTCGTCCATCGTTGAGGAGGACGACTATGTCGGAAGTGTCGCTGACGACATGGCTATTTGTAAGCACATGGCCATCTGAGGAAATGATAAAGCCTGAAGCTTGACCGGTAATTGGCCTTGGATCTTGTGGTTGGCGTGAGAATCCAAAAAACTGCTGTAAAAGGTCATCCCCAAAGAAATCGGAGTAATCTCCTAAAGCGCCTTTTTGTTTACTTGTCGTTTTGACTTTTATAGCGACAACAGCAGGGATCGCCTTCTTAGCAACCATTGTGAAGTCTTTAGAGGTTTGTTGCGCGATTGATTCGGCTGCAAGATGTGACGGTGGGCTAAAGATCGCGATTGTGCATGCAATCGCTCCGATTAAAAGGCGATTGATGCTGAAGTATGAATTCAATTGCATAGATGTATTCCTCCTAATCTATTTATTACTTGTAACTAGTTCCTTTTTTGTGCCGGCCCTCCGGGACGGTGTTCTTGGTTGGCGCTAAACCCAGGCTTCGCTTACCCCTCCGGGGAGCTTCAGCCTGGGCTATTACGTGAACAGGCCCTCCGGGCTGTTTGCGACGTATGTTCTTTGCTGTATTGTAGCTGTCGGGGCTGTTTGTCCAACAAAAAACATTGCAGACAGCCCGGAGGGCCTGTCCACATAATAGCCCAGGCTGAAGCTCCCCGGAGGGGTAAGCGAAGCCTGGGTAACTGCCAACCTACACATACCGTCCCGGAGGGCCGGCACATACAAAGGACGTGGTAGTTCATTAATTCTTGCCAAGGATTTCGATAGCGTGGCAAATCACTTGCATCCCCTTCTGGATGCGGTCGAGACTAAAATGTTCATTTGGGGCATGAATTTGATCGTCGGCAAGTCCAAGGCCAACTAAAACTAATTCACTTTGGCTCGCCACTGCAAGTTTGGCCACGATCGGTATAGTAGCTCCTTCGTACACGTATTCGCAAGGCTTTTTATAAATTTTTTCAAATGCTTTTGCAAATGCTTTTACCACTTTTGAAGAGGGATTTGAGTGAACGGCGCGTCCTCCACCAGGGTTGATTTTGACTTCTACTTTTATCCCATCTGGAGCATTTTTTTCTATATAGCGAGCGACCAAGGGTCCGATTTTTTCTGGGGATTGATTTGGGACTAAACGACAAGAGAACTTCGCTGTCGCTTTTGCAGGGATGACAGTTTTGAATCCTGTTCCAGTATAGCCTCCGGAGATTCCGTTGATTTCAAATGTCGGTCTAACCCAAGCACGTTCATGCGGGGAAAATTCGAGTTCACCCCCAGACGCCTTTGCTCCAAACATCTTTTCATATTCATCGTGATCAAAAGTCCAAGAGATTTTTTCTCGATCTTCTTTGCTGAGAACGACGACATCGTCATAGAAGCCTGGAATGGTAATTCTCCCATTTTTATCGCGCGCCGAAGCAAATATTTGGATCAAGGCATGAATGGGGTTGAAAACAATCCCTCCGCTACATCCTGAATGTAAATCACTGCTAGATCCCTGTGCAGTGACTTCCATGGTAACCATGCCTCGAATTCCAAGGGTGATTGCAGGGCGATTTGGCCCTGGGATGCCCAAATCGACGACAGCTAAATAGTCCGCTTTCAGGGCAGCTGCTTTGCTTTCAAGGATAGAGGCTAAACCCGCACTGCCAATCTCCTCTTCCCCTTCGATGCACAATTTGATGTTGATCGGCAATGAGCCATCCCGTTCAAGCATAAGTTTGAGAGCTAATAATGTATAAAAGCACTGTCCTTTATTGTCTTGGGCACCACGTGCGAAGACTTCACCGTCTCGTATAGTGGGTTCGAATGGGGGAGATTTCCATTCTGAAACAGGATCGACCGGTTGAACATCATAATGATTATAAATCAGGAGGGTAGGTTTGTTAGGACCTGCTTTCATATAGGTAGCAAATAACGTTGGATGTCCTGTTGTAGGCCATGTTTCAACTGTGAACCCCATTTTTTCTAAGTGGTTGACTAGCCAGTTTGCGCAGGAAATCATTTGATCCTTATAAGCAGGATCTGTGCTAATGCTTTGAAACCGAAGGAAAGTGAAGTAATCGTTTAGAAATTCCTTCTCACGTTGTTTGAAAAGAGTTTGCAAATCGGAAAGGGCTTCGTTTGTGGACATTTTTATACCTCGTAGTGATGAGCAAGGATTGTACTCTATTATTTCAAATTGAAGCAATCATCGATTATTCCAAACGTAAGGGAATTCTACAAAGATATACATAGATGCATATCCTGCGATAATGCTTGTCACATCTCGTGTTGTTCCATCGTGAGTAGTTTGGATATCCCAACATTTAAATTGAGGCATTGCCTTTAACGTAGGTCTTATATCCTCTATTACTCCATTCATAACATAATCAGGATTATCAAGCTTTGTCGGATCTGCTATATTCTCTAACGCTTTTTCCAAAATCTTTAAATACGAAGGAGGAAAAGAGAAAAAAACCAATCGAGGATTTTCTTCATGAGGCATGCCTCCCTCTGGGTATAAAAGGCCATTGCTCTGTCTCATCCAGGGCCATAACGATGTTGCTATCCTCGTGGATTTACTCTGATTTGATTTTCTCATCAACAATTCGGGTTTATCTTCATAGTATTTGACTCGTTGGTCCAACACATTGCGAATAATTTTGCGGAACAAACATCGTTCAATGGAGCCTGGACTATGATCTACATAATCTGGAAATTCTGGTATCGCAATAATAAAATGGTGTTCGTTCATTGGAGTAACTTCATGACCTGCTGCAACAAGGATATGTTTTAAGGAAGTTATATGGCCAATTACCTGTTTTTGTACAAAACCGTCTCCCTCACTGCATTCAGTAAAGCCGGAAGGAGTTGGTGGAGGTGTAGCAGACAATGAGCCATGGGGATCACCAACCACACAAATTGAACTGGAAGCTGTACCTGGAGTAACGCTAGTTATAGAACTCATAAAACCTCATAATATTAAATTATTGTTAAGTGAAATCATAATGAAACGGATATATTAGACCATATCAGATTTAAAAGTAATAAAAAAAAGTAAAAAAGTAGTTCTCAGGAACAATTGGGGGGGTGCCAGCCTTTTCTGAGTCCATTTCATCAGGCCAACGGCCTGACGTATAGCTATACAACGTAAGCGGTTAGTCGGTTGAGCGAAAGATAAGTATCATTCCATATCCTGCAATAATACCCAGCAAATCTCGTGTTGTTCCATCATGGGTGGGCTGGTTACCCCAACCTTTAAATTGAGCCATTTCCTTTAACGTAGGTTGTATATCCTCTATTACTCCATCCATAAGAAACTCTTCATCAAGCTTTGTTGGATCTGCTATATTCCCTAACGCGTCTTGCAAGATCTTGAAGTAAGAAAGGGGAAATGAGCAAAAAACAAATCGAGGATTTTTGCGGTCATCATAATGCTCATGTCTGTCTGGGTATAAATGGCCATCGCTGTTTCTCGTCCAGCTACGTAATGATTTTTTTAACCTGTCAGTTCTACTTTGTATCTCTAATCCTCTCATCAATTCGGGATTACTCCCATAGATTTTGTTCCGTTGGCTTCGCACATTGTTAAAAAATCTTTCCAACAAACACACTAAGTCAGTGCCTGGTCTATGATCTACATCATGTGGAAATTCTGGTCTAGCGATAATATAATGGTCTTTCATTATTGGCGTAACGGTTTGACCAGCTTCAGTTATGGCGTGTTGTAAGGAAGTTACATAGCCTAAAACTTCTTTTTTTGCAGAACGTTTTACAGGATGGCCTTCTTTCTTATGGTCATCAATAATGCTGGGAGAAGCTGAAGAATATGTAGCAGACGATGAGCCGCGGGGATCACCAACCCCTAAACTTGGACTGAAAGCTGGACTTGAAGTAACACTAGTTGTAGAACTCATAAAAACCTCATAATATTAAATTAATGTTAAGTGAAATGTATAACGAAACAGAGATACTATACCATATTAGATTTAAAAGAAATAATAAAGTAAAAAAAGTAGTTCCTAGGAAGAATTAACGGGCATGTGCCAGCCATTTCCTAGTCCATGTTATCAGGCCAACGGCCTGATAGCATGGAATCAGACATGGCAGGCACGAACCCGCTCAAATTCTCGCATAAAATGTCGATTCGTTGCTCCCCAGAACCGTCCCGCTGGAGGTTTGTCAAGGTATTAGCAAGAGGATTCGTCGCAAAGAATTATTGCTGCATATCGCTCGATAATAGCCACCAAATTTTTTTCATTTCCGCAATAATCGCCTTGGGCATTCCAATCGCGAAATTCAGGCATTTCCAATAACACAGTTCCTATCCACTTCAAGGGAAACATCTTAAAAGCATTTGATACTAGTGCTTGTAAGTCTTTTTTGTCGCAACTAAGAAATGCGGTCTGCTTGTCGAATATGTTACGACGTATTTTCCTGGGATCAGGATTGTGCCGATACAATTCCCCGTCGCCTGATATTCCCATTCTTAGCCATATATGAAGAATAAATGGATTCCCTGCCATGACTTGTTTATAATGAAATTCTTCTATCCAAAACTTTCCTGTCTTAGGGTTTTTAGAGCCTCGTCTATCAAAAACTAGGTGATTTTTATGTAGAGGAGATATGGTACGAGGATCGTCATTCCTTGTAACTGTTTCTATACCAACTATTTCGGTCACTATAACTTGTTTTA
>JABDBC010000060.1 GCA_013288825.1 Chlamydiota bacterium | reverse complement strand
TTTCCACATCAAGTGGATGCTTGCTATCCTTCATATCCTGCCTGATCTTGCATATCCTGTTACTTTTCTACTCAGTGTTTTCTTAATTAGCCTGTTACGTTCTCTTTGCGGCTTCGGGTCTTAGCGTCTTTGCGTTTAATTTTTTGTTCAAGTCTGTGGAATGCAGCGTGAAATGCAACGTGGAATGCTGCTACCGATTTGACAGGAATGGACCTTATCGCCTAATATCCAGATTGTTATGCCAGAACCAGTTTTACCCAAGTCTTCTACAGCAAGTCCTTCCCCATTAGATCCAAAAATCGATCCAAAAGAAGATGCCAGCAAATCTCGGAAAAAAAAGATCGCTGCAGCGGTTGTCGCAGCACTTCTGCTATTGGGGACTGTTTTTGCATATGGAATTGGAACAGCATTATGGGGCGTAGGGCTTCTGGTTGTTGCTGCAGTGCCTATCTACTTAGTCTGGAAGTCAAAAAGAGCCAAAAAGAAAGCGTCTACCGAACTACCCTCCGCTGAAACAGCAACACCTACAACTAACACTGCAGATAAAGTTCATACTGTTGCCGAATCCAGAACCCCACTTTTAAAAACATCCCCACATACAACAAGAGAAGGGGAGGAAAAAACAGAAAAGGCATCAGAAGAGGAAATAGCAACAACCGCTGAAGCTCGTCGTGAGTTAGCAGAACTTCTCAACATGTCTGTCAATAAAGACAAATTAAAGAAGAGTATCGTGCAGCAAGTCTATCGCCATTGTGGTAAGGAATTTGCTGTGTGGTGGTCGAATTTCTTTTGCTATTTCAAAACAGAGGGCTGTATTTGGGAGGAGTCTAAAGATGGGAGGTTTCTTCTTTCAAGTGGAAAGGAGAGACATGCCCGTCTTGATTGGTTAAAGGGTGAAGATACCAAAACCTTTATGCATATTATGCCTAAAACCTCCATAAGATTCAGAAAGGAAGGAAATACAGGAATCATAGAATTCGAAGGTGTTGAGCTAAGATCAGAAAAAGATATTCCGTTTCTTGGACTTGTTAAGCCTGTGTGTGAGTTAAAGAGCATTAGTTTTACTGAGAAAACAACCTCATACGGGTCCACAGAGCAAGAGATCACATTGACTCGAGGGAAGGCACGTGTAGGTTTAGGTCTTGCTAGTGCGAGTCTAGAGAGTCAAATAGCAGCAGGAATTAAAAGAAATGAAAGAGCAGGGGGATATGTTCCGTCGGAAGATACCCTTACGCTGACCTATCCAATCACAGAGGCACCTACCCACGCTCCTCGATGGACTTGACCATTTTCGTGCCCGAGCCCGTGTGCGTGCCCGTGCCCGAAAAATTATTCTTAACCTTTTCCTCACTCAAAATGAAAAAGACATTCGGGCACGGGCACGAAAAATGTTAATACCTAGACCTTGATATCCAAAA
The DNA here is from genome assembly GCA_013288825.1 of Chlamydiota bacterium. Classification (GTDB taxonomy): domain Bacteria; phylum Chlamydiota; class Chlamydiia; order Chlamydiales; family Parachlamydiaceae; genus JABDBC01. Next base: position 14,964 of record JABDBC010000060.1, on the reverse strand, counting down.
GAAATATTTCAAAAAACCTCTTTTTTTGATACATTGCCACTTTTCGAGGTATTCCCTTGTCTGACGATGCTATCATTAATCATTTCAAACCCATCTATGATGTCGTCATTCCCGATTTAGATTATTTCATTCGCCAAATCGACTGCCGTGATGGATGCCCGGTTAACACCGATCCACGCGGATATATGATCGCTCTTCATGCTGGAAACCTTCTTGAAGGGTATAAAATCGCTCGAGGTCCAAATCCGTTTGCTTCCATTTGCGGCATGATTTGCGGTGCGCCCTGCGAACTCACATGCCGTCGCGATCGCGTCGATAAAACCCTCACAATACGTGCTCAGAAGCGCTATTTAGATGAGTGGTTTGGGCTCGACAAAGAAGCTCATGTGAAATCGTTGGAGATGAGTTATGCGCGAGGTTCCACAAAACCAACGGCAAATGGACTCAAAGTTGCTTGCATTGGCGCGGGGGTTGCTTCACTTACGGCAGCCCATGATTTATTGCGTCTTGGGTATGCTGTAGACGTCTTTGAAATGATGAGGATTCCTGGGGGAATGTTGACTTATGGAGTTCCCACATATCGATTAAAAAACGAGATCGCCATCAATGAAATTTTTGCTATCGAGCATTTGGGAGCAAAGATCTATTACAACATGAAAGTCGGACGTGATATTACCATGTCCGATTTACAGAAAAATTACGATGCCATCTTCCTTGGCATTGGCCTCTGGAAGTCGCGTGAGCTGCCTATTCCCGGTGCGGATGGTCCAGATGTGATTCGAGGGATAGAATATTTGCGTGTACGCTGTGCCGGTGAACAGTGGCGAATAAAGGACAATTTGATTGTCATTGGAGGGGGCAACGTTGCGTTCGACGTCGCACGTACTTCAGTGCGCAACGGAGCGAAAAAAATTACAATGGTGTGCCTCGAGGCGCGCGACGAGCAAACAGCTGACGAATTTGAAATTGAGGATGGCATTGAGGAAGGAATCGAAATAGTCAATCGAGTGGCCCCCCTTGCCGTAGAACGGGATGAGATGGGCAATATCACAGGATTGCGCGTTCAGAAAATCTCTTCCCTATTCGATCACACCGGCAAATTTTCTCCCAAGTCTATACCAAATTCAGAATATGTGATCCCCTGCAATACCATTGCGCTAGCTATTGGTCAAGCCATGGATACCAGCTTTTTAAATGGATGGGAAAGGCAAAAAGAATTGGTCATCGATCGAGGGATCATCAAAACAGAGCGAGGAACAGGACGCACCTCTGTAAAAGGCCTTTATGCCGGTGGTGATGCTGCTTTTGGAGCTTCATTATTCATCACAGGGATCCGCCATGGACAAGACGCAGCGCGGTCAATAGACTCCGATTTAAGAGGAACTCGCCCCTATATAGAGTATTCCGCTGAATTTACCGAAATTTCTTCAGAGCGGGATAAAACCTATTTGCGGACCCCCTGGGCATTACCGAAAATGCAATCGCCGCATGAACGGATCCACAATGAAGAAATGGTGGAGTTCAACTACACGGACGAAGCAGCGCATCAGCAGGCGAATCGGTGTCTACAATGTCATGTCAGCCCTGTTTTTGATGGAGCACTTTGTATTAAATGCAATGGATGCGTCGATGTGTGCCCAGCCAATTGCCTCAAGCAGATTCCCATTAGTCATTTGAATTTGGATTTGGGCGAAGGGAACATGCGTGTGGCGGTCGATAATTTTTATGGGGTAGATTCTGCCTCGATGTCGGACGAAGAATTGGGAACGATGGGGACAGCGATGTTGAAAGATGAAGATCTTTGCATTCGGTGTGGATTGTGTGCGGAGAAGTGTCCCACAAATGCTGTGACGATGGACCTCATGGACTATTCGTACCGCTGGATAGGCTAAGCAGACAATGTCGCCGAAGAAAAGTAACAGGATATGCAGGATCGCAAGCTAAGGAAAGCAACCACTTAGTAAGAAATTCAACGCAAAGGCGCAAAGACGCGAAGCCGCAAAGAGGAATTTAATTTCCATTTTGGTTTGAAAAAATATCTTCTTATTCTCTTTGCGTCTTCGCGTCTTTGCGTTGAATTTTGACGTTGCATTCGTTAGCCTGATGCAAATGCCTGCATCTGGTTAAAAATTAAACGCAAAGGCGCAAAGACGCGAAGCCACAAAGAGGAATTTAATTTCCATTTTGGTTTGAAAAAATATCTTCTTATTCTCTTTGCGTCTTCGCGTCTTTGCGTTTAATTTTTTGACCACACAATAGAGTTGAGAGAAGATGATTTGTTTTTTGATAAGCACGATATTGATGGGACTTGCCGGAATTGCTATTTATTTTTACTATAGTCGTCAAGGTCAGTTTGAAGACCCCGAAGACGTAAAATACCAACTCTTTAGAGACGATGAAGGCCCGTAGTTATGCCGAAATACCGCAATTCGTTGAATGTCGACCCAAATGATAATGATCCATTGATGTCTCGCAGATCCTTCTTGGCCATAGTAGGAACTGGTGTCTGTTTGATTGGTCTCGGAGCCCTTGTTGACGCCTCGCTGCTCGGCTTTCTTTATCCCAATGCCATGAAAGAACCTCCAAGCGTCTTTTCATTAGGACGTCCTGCAGAGGTCCTTGCACGCGACGGCAAAGTTTTCAATCCCAAACAAAAAATATTCATGGAGACAAATTTGGGGAAAGTCCGCGTTCAAACTGCTGTGTGCACACATTTGGGATGTACTGTTAATGCAGTCGAAACAGGTTATAAATGTCCTTGTCATGGCTCGACATATGATCGCCATGGACGCAATACTGGAGGGCCGGCACCGCTTCCTTTGGTCTATTATAAAGTGTTTAAAGGGGCTTCTGGCGACCTCATGGTGGATAAATCGAAAACAACGCTTGATTGGGATGCCGCTTGGTATCCTCCAATCGCATAAAGTTACGGAGAATGTTAAATGGCAGTTTTTCCAGGTAAACGACGCGAGACATGGCTGCAACACATCGCCAATCTTCCCTCAGCATTTGTCCGCTCGATCTTTAGACATAATTACCCCAACAATGATGTCGATCGTTCTGAGATTGTTTTTAAAAACTTTTTCCTCCATTTTCATCCAGTTAAATGCCATCGACATTCGTTAGATCCCTTCTACACATTAGGATTAGGCACAATTACAGCCAGCATGTTTATGATTCTGCTTTTCACTGGGATCATTTTGATGTTTTACTACATCCCAGCTGAAGACCGCGCCTACGACATCATGAAAGATTGGCAAGACACCACACCATTCGCAATGATGTACCGCAATATGCACCGATGGAGCGCCCACTTGATGGTGCTTTTTGTCTTTCTGCATATGTCTCGGGTCTTTTATACAGGTTCATATAAAAATACGCGTCGCTTCAATTGGGTCGTAGGGGTCATGCTCATGTTTTTGACCCTTGTCTTGTCGTTCACCGGATATCTCCTTCCATGGGATCAGTTGGCCTTTTGGGCTGTCACTGTTGGAACAAACATCGCAGGCTATGTACCCAATCTTCCTGGTTTTGAATACAATGTGAACCGCGTCATGCTTCTCGCTTCGAATAGCGTGGGACAAGACGCCCTCATCCGTTTCTATGTGCTTCATGTTGCCTTCCTCCCACTAATCACAGGGACTTTGATCGGCGTCCATTTTTGGCGTATTCGAAAGGACGGCGGCTTGTCGCGTCCTCCTGATACAATACGCCCTGATCCCTATCGCGTTGTCCAGCGATCCGACACAAAAGAGTCTTTTGCTCCCGGTGTAAAACGGACATATGGCCTCATGGAACTTGTAAGAGGGACGTGTCCGACTGTCGACAAAGGTCCTTACCAATATGTCTTTACATGGCCCCATCTTCTCAGAGCGGAACTGGTTGCCTTCATGCTTGCGTTAGTGCTTGTCATCGGCCTTTCGTTCATTGATGCTCCTTTAGAAGAGCCTGCAAACCCGACAAAGCCCACAAATCCATCGAAGGCTCCCTGGTACTTCTTAGGACTGCAGGAAGCTGTTTCTTATAGCGCATTTTGGGGTGGAGTTTTTATGCCTTTGGCCATTATCGTAGGGCTGATGTTAATTCCGTATTTGGACCGCAATCCATATGGGGAAGGAAGATGGTTCCACCGAAGTCGATATCTAGGGATCTTTTTTTGGACCTTATTTATGACGTGGCAAGGGTTGTTGATTGTTGTCGGGACGTTTTTTCGAGGAGCAAACTGGGGCTGGATCTGGCCGTGGACAGAAAACTATGCCCGACACTAAACACGAACTCACAAACACAAACCAACACAAACAAAAAAAAGAATTAAACGCAAAGGCGCAGAGCCGCAAAGGGAAAGTAGTAGTCTAGTTGAGAAAACACCTGAGAAGAAAAGTAACAGGATAGGCAGGATCGCAAGCGGCGGGATAAGAAGGATAGTGAGCATCCACTTGCGATATCAAAAGAATTTCCAATTGAGCTGCGGCCTCCGGCCGCAGCTCAATTGGAAATTCTTTGAATATCAAGAGGATGCTCACTATCCTTCTTATCCTGCCGCTTGCGATCCTGCCTATCCTGTTACTTTTCTTCTCAGAGTTTTCTTAATTAGTCTATTACTTGTATCTCTGTTTCTTTGCGTTGAATTAATTGTGAAATAAATAGAGGTTGAATTGTAATCCATGAGAGCAGCGGACCGGTATCAAATAGCACTGATTCTACTTGGGCTTGCTGCCGCCGTCATGTTCTGGATTTTCTTGCGCCGCGAAATCTATCCAGAATATAAAATCTATCAAAATGACTACATTGCTCTTGAAGAATTCCGATCGACATACTCTGGAGAACCCCCTCCAGCCTTTCAAGTTGCTGTCAAACAAATTGTCATGAACCGGGAAGACAAAGGTCCTCCGACCATAGACCGTTGTATCTCATGCCATGTAGCACTCCAAATTAGCGATTTTTCTCCAACGAAAATTGCCACTGACATTAATGGAAAGACCATTCTTGATGAACAGGGCATTCCTAAGAAGATTCCCAATGATCAGTACATATGGTCGAAGCTCGATCAAAAAATTGCAGATCTTCGCGATGAAAAAGTGATCGAACAACTGCGCGCAAATGGCGAAGAAAAACAAGCCGAGGAACGTCTCAAACAAGCTGCAAAATATGAGTCGTTAAAAACTGCAACAGTCGACGAACACGTTTATGACGTGAAAAAAGCCCTTTCAATGCATCCACTCATTGGAAAGGAAACGTTTCCCTTTGAATTCCATTCAGCAGACGAATTTGGATGTGTTTCTTGTCACAACGGCAATGGGCGGGGTCTCACGACAGAAAAAGCCCATGGGCCCATTTTTGATGGAGAGTATGATGTAGCCTTCACTGGGCATAAACCCCACTTTACAGAATCTGATCCTGAAAACGATCCTCCATTTGCCCGCATGTTCAATTTTCAGCCTGGCGATGCCCTCCAGTTCCAAACAACACCCCTTTTAATTGGAGGTTTGATTGAGGCCAAATGCATCCAATGCCACCAACCAAACTCTCCCTCGACAGAGCAACTGACTCAAAACTATACTGAAGGGGAACAACTTTTCATTTCACAGGCTTGCTATGCCTGCCACAGGATTGCAGGCAGCTATCGCGGCGGGGTCGGCCCGGAACTCACGTTAGCAGTAAATTTGTATCCTTGGTATTTAAAAGAGTCCATCGTTTGGCCCCAAGCAGATCTGCCGACCTCAACGATGCCCAACTATCAGCTAGACCACATACAACTTGAAAAGCTCATGACTTTTCTCATGGGGCAAACAGGAAAGAACAAAGCTGTATCAGAAATAGCATACAAAACAGCCATCCAACAATGGGAAGCAGGACAAAAGTCCCCTTGGGAAAAACCAATTACTCCTGTGCAAATGCTCGACTTAAACTACTCTATGACTGTGTTTGCAACAGAAGGTTGCGCTGCCTGCCATCGCCTAAAGGGATTTCAGTCTGATGTCGGATTTGCTATTGAAAAAGATAGCAAGCCTACCCCAGAAAAGCTCTATGAGGAACAGCAATGGTTTTCCCAACTGTTCCCAGAAGAGATCATTGGTTCTGACATTGTTGCTGCCATCGACAAAAATCGCGAAGAGATCGATCGCCGAATAGTCAACGACGTCCGAAAAGATAGCATATTGGAAAAAATCGAAAAGTCTCATCCAGGAGATCTCGAAGCGTTTTATACAAACTTTGAGTTTGCTTCACGAGCCAAAAATCACTATTATTCAACTCTAATTGCTCAGGAAAATGATCCCGCAAAAAAACAGGCATTAGAAAATGAATTGAGTCAGTGGAAGTTGAGAATTAATCGATTAATGATGGTTTATATCCAGGAATATGGTCTAGGGCGTTTGATTGGGCCGAGACCTAACTGGTCAGGTGTTTACCGCAGCGATGAATGGCTCATGGAGCATTTTCATAACCCTTCAGGCCACACTCCCCGTTCCATTATGCCTATCTTTCCTTTCGACGACACTAAGTTTTATGCCCTCACACATATGCTTGATGTTTTAGGGATTCGCAATCGCGACTCTGTGCGTGAAATTTGGACATTGAAGGGCTTCGACCCTGCAATAGCGGCACACATTTATTGCTCACAATGCCATGGAGAGTTCCTTCTAGGGAATGGGCCGGTCTCTACATGGATCTACCCAATACCCAAAAACCTTCGTAATCCCGATTTCCTGCGAAATATGACCAAAGAAAATGTGATCCATTCAATCACACATGGAATTTTAGGCACTCCAATGCCGCCGTGGGGCGAAGTTGCCGTCGATAAGTCGACTACGGATGGCATTCCCGTACTGACACAAGCAGAAATCAAGGCCCTTGCTGATTGGCTATTTTCTTCCGTGCCTGGAGGAGAAGTCATAAAGACCTCGCAATCAGTTCCTAAATGGCAATATGGGGTTCAAGATGTAATCAGAGACCTTCAACAAGAGGGAAGTCCCCTTGCAGAAAGCAATAAAGAACCTACAACCTTATTCCAGGCCATTCCAAATCCAAATAGTGTCGACAAGCAAGATTACTATATCAAGCAGAAGTTCTACACAGAGGAAAATATCAATAAAGGAAAAGCCTTTTTCCAGCTCAACTGTGCCGTATGCCATGGTGCAGAAGCAGAAGGATCAGGACCACGAGCTGAAATCATGCAAGAAGCAAAACCGCGCATGCTCACCAATTTAGACTGGATCAGTACGCATGATGATCTATATCTTCTAAGATCGATAAAGTTTGGTGTGCCTGGAACAGCGATGACCCCTTGGGGAGATCTGACAAGTAGCACGCAACGCCTTCAACTCGTGATGTTCATTCGATCCCTCGCCGAAGATCAAACAAAGCGTGAACTGCTTTTGTCCAAAATTTATAAAGCCTTTGAAGTATCCCTCCAAATTATCGAAACGGCACGCCTGCAGGCTTACTCTAAGTTGCAAGACTTGCAAGCGCAATATGATGAAATGCTGACGAAGCGAAGCGAAATTCAAAAGAGTTTAGAAAAGGGAGTTGGTTCAATCGAAGAAGCGACGACGCTATATGAAAAGTCGTTAGAAATTCTGCAGACGTTGACTAAACAAAAGGCGCTAGATAGCAAATATGTGGCTCTGAAAGACGAGGTCAAGAAAGAAGAAGAGCTTTATAAGCAACTGGGACTCGATATGCTGAACTACAAAGTTCCCGATAAAATGATGCATCTGTATTTAGAATTTTTGAGTCTGTACGAAAGGCGCTACCAAATAAAAGATGACAAACTTATGATGGATCGTTCTGAAACGACTGCGAAGAACATTGATTCACTGCGCAAGGAACTGCTTCAGCTTGGAGGGACGGCGAATCCCAAGTTGGCAAAGACATTGATGACAACCTTGGCTGCTGCAGTGCTTTCAGACGAGAAACAACAAGCGATTTTAAATTCTCTTTAAGTAAACAGTTTGGTGTGAAATTTTACCACAGAGATCACAGAGAGGAGGGAGAAGGGAAGAAGAAAAGTACGGGATATTCAGGCATATCGAAGGGTCGGAATTTCATGGCCCAGATGAGAAGGCTACTTTTGTTTGTGATTGAATTTTATCATTTTTCTTTCTTTTTTCTCTCATTTTGTAGCCCACACCCAGGTTTCGCGAGCCTGCGAGCGAAACCGCAGGTGTGGGAACCTTGAATGTACAAGTTTAACCAGGGACTGGTTCTTCTTTTTTCCTCTTTTTAATCACATAATTGGTTGAAAAAAAGAAGAAAAGTGAAGAACCAGTCCCTGGTTAATTTCTGATTTTCATTGGTTCCCACACCTGCGGTTTCGCTCGCAGGCTCGCGAAACCTGGGTGTGGGCTACAAAATGAGAGAAGAAGGAAAGAAAAATGATAAAATTCAATCAGAAACAAAAGTAACCTTACTCATCTGGGCCATGAAATTCCGACTCTTCCATATGCCTCCATATCCCTGTTACTTTTCTTCTTCCTTTCTCCCTCCTCTCCTCCTCTCTCTGTGATCTCTGTGGTAAAAACACCACACAGAATTAGGAACGGAATGGACAAGATGGATAAATACAACGACACTCCTGTGAAGCTCATGCTTTACCCTGCCATCCTATTTATGATCGTCGGCATGACCATCGGCACTTTCATCGCCTTCAATGCATTCGTCTTCCCTGATTACTTCTCAGGGGAATATATCCATTTCGGCCGCGTTCGACCTGTACACGTCGGCACCGTCACCCTACTCTGGCTCCTCTCTGCAAATATTGGCCTCTTCTACTTCTTTGTCCCACGCCTCTGCGGTGTTTCCTTATGGAGTCCCCTACTTGCCTATATCTCAGCGGGAATTTGGTGGTTTACACTCGTTTTAGGGGTCTTTTCATACCCCACAGGAACAAATTTTGGCTGGGAATATGCCGAATTCCCCAACTGGGTCTCAGCAATTCCCACAAAGCCTTTGCTGGTCATTGCATGGCTCATGATTGTCTGCAACCTATTTATGACAGTTGCCACGCGCGTTTACGAAAAAATGTATGTCTCTCTCTGGTATGCAATGGGAACCCTCATCTGGACTACCTTCACTTTGCTTGTCGGCAGCTATTTGGTTATGATGGTTCCCATGGGCATCTCAAGGGTCAATACAAGCTGGTTTTATGTCCACAATCTGGTCGGACTCATTTACACTCCCATGGGACTCGCCACAGCATACTATTTCTTACCCAAAATTTCGAATCTACCAATCTATAGCCACCGACTCTCGATGGTTGGATTTTGGACCATTGCCTTCGTTTATGCATGGATTGGCAGCCATCATATGCTTCATGGACCCATCTCCCAATGGCTTCAAACTGTGGCAGGAATTTTTTCCATCTGGCTTTTCATTCCAGTCTGGACCGTCTGTCACAATCTCTTTATGACCATTGCACTTGACTGGAAGCAGTACATCCAGAGCGCTCCCATTCGCTTCATCATTATGGGAGTCGCATTTTATCTTCTCACATGCATTCAAGGACCACTTATGTCCTTGCGCAATGTAGCTGAAATCACTTCTAAAACAGATTGGATTATCGGACATTCCCACATCTCGCTCTATGGCACGTTCACCTTTTTCGCCATGGCTGGAATCTATGGAGCTCTTCCCGTGATTACCAAAAAGCCGCTGTGGTCGAATAAATTGGCCGACTGGCACTTTGCTCTGAACCTATGGGGGAGTGTTCCGTTTATTTTTGCGTTATGGGTGGGCGGCTTTCTGCAAGGGATGATGTGGGCCACTTGGGCCAATGGCTCAACCTATGCTCAGTTTCATAATAATCTCGTAAATTTGACCTTTGTTGATACCATTGCAGAAATGCATCCCTGGTGGACTCTGAGAGCAATCGGAGGGCTCATCATTTTATTCGGCAATTTCTTGTTTGTGGTTAATATTTATAATACGATTATGTTAGCTCCATCCAAAGAACCTCGTGAGGTAATCTCATGAGCAAAAAAAATGATGGATTTATCCATAAATTAGACCTTTCAGCTATTCTCACAGTCATTGCCATCATCGTCTTGTTTTCTTGCTCAATCGGAGTCATTTTGCTTGCTCCCTATTTCACAGAAACGGCTTGGAGACAACCCTCGACACCCTACCAAGTACAAATGTATGAGATTTCAGATCCCAATTTTTACATCAGCAGCACACCTCGCGGGCAAGTTCAAGAACGTCAGCTTGTTTACCATTTGAAAAACAATTTTACGCTACTCGCCTTTCAAGAGAATGAATATACCCGAATCATTGCTCCTGATGATTTAGAGAAATATGTCACTTATATTGAAGATACAAAAATTAAACTGACCTCGAGATTGTTATTACTCCGTCAGTATACTGAAAAGACTTCCAAAAAGGCTGAAGAGCTCAAAAACAAGCTCACAACTGAGTGGGAAAAGGCCCACCCTGATGCAGCAAAAGAAGGGATCTCAAAACCTGCCTACGTTGTACTGGAACTTTATGCTCCTGAAACAAAGGAAGCCTTCGCACGAGCCACAACCGACGGAATTATTGACAATTGGGTTAGCGAGGCAGACACCACTTTCATGGAATCTCCTCAACAACCCTATCACAATGATCTCGGAGTCATTTACGTCTCAAATCCAGAGGAATATCGGATAGCAAAATACAAATACAATCAAGTCGAATACTGGCGCTACGATCCAAAGGGGATTCCTATTGCGAGCTTAGAACAGCTCAAGAGCCATCCCCTCGGTTTTATGTCGCGAAAGGAATTGATTAGCTTTGGAGAACACCTCTACGCAATTGAAGGGTGTTGGTATTGCCACACAGATCAAACTCGAACTCTTGTTCAAGATGTAGTTTTAAATGGATCAGATTCATTTCCAGCTCCTCCATCGTCGCCAAATGAATACATTTACCAAGAAATAACCTTTCCCGGCACGCGTAGAATTGGTCCAGATCTTTCGAGAGTGGGGGTCAAACGTCCCAGTCGGGATTGGCATAAAGCACACTTTTGGGCGCCAAAGACAGAAAGTCCAGGTTCAATCATGCCGACTTTCAGACATTTCTTTGACAATAGCCCCAGTGGTACTCCAAGCACTGCTCTGGGAATCCCCAATTATCAATTTGAGGCGATCTTTCAATATTTGATGACCAAAGGAACACGCATCACACCGCCGACAGAAGCGTGGTGGCTTGGCAAGGACCCAATTAAAACAAAAGAGATCATCGAAGGTTTGAGGACATTGCCATGAGGAGTGCGAGTGCTATTGCGAGTGTGATTGGGATGGTGCTTGATCCAGAAGGGGTTTGTGGATGCCTCTTGCACTATGCATTAATATTCATGCTGGTGGGTGGAGCCATTATTACTTTTTTTTATTTATGGCATAAAGGGAAGCTCGATATGGATGAAGCCCCAAAATTTCAAATGCTTCAAGACAAGGAATTTGATAATGACCGAAATTAAAAGCCTTCCAGAGCAGATTCAGGAAGAGGAGAAAGAGATCCATGATTATGGCGACCCGAATATCAGGAGTGCAAATGCTCCGATAGGAAGGTGGTTGAAGGCGACTTATGTGTTGTTGCCTATTTGGGGGATCATTTGGTTTTGGTTTTTTTGGAATGGGAGTTATGGTTGGCTTGACCGAGGGTATTGGCATCAGTTGCAAGAAGCCGCCAACACGACGATTCCGCAAAAAAACATGAATGTAATGGACAGAGTGGACATGGACGGTAGTGGACCGTAATGGACGTGGACAATAATGGACACAATGGACATGGACGGTAATGGACCGTAATGGACTGTAATGGACCGTAATGGACTTTGCTGTAGCGTCCATTATTGTCCATTACCGTCCACTACAGTCCATTATCGTCCATGTCCATTCTGTCCATTAAAGTCCATCATCGTCCATGTCCATTATCTCTTCTGCACTTCTGCCTCAACAAAGGTAAGCAATTATTCGTTTTATTTGTTACATTTCTATTTACAAATTAATTTTTAGTCTTTACAATTTCCACTTTGATGAAACTTTAATTAAAGGATTTTTATGTCAGGTGAAGTTCAAGTTCATTGGGGTATGGTGTTACCTCGAATTCCATATGTTACTAATCCCATGGTGCTAACAAGGGACTTTGTAACAAACCGATGGGGTGCTAAATTACCCGAAGGTTGCCCCAAGAAGGTTTTAGAAGTCCTTTTTCGAATTGTCTTGGTCATCCCATATGTTTTTGCAAGTTTGGGCTTACTGATTCTCGCCTTAGGCAACTGCTGCCGACGTCCAGCTCCAATTCCAAAACATGTAGCAGCTACCGCCGCGGAGATTGAACGGCTCGTTGATAAGGTTTTAGAGCATTGCGGCAATGAAACACAAAACTATTCTGCTCTTGCAATTTTACAATTTGGAGAAGATAGCTCAGAAGCAGAGGGTAAAGAAGCTAGTGCAAAGAGTCCCCATGTGGCATTGAAAATTACTCGAAAACCATCAACGCCTGTGCTAGTGAGCACCTTTGATGCGAGAAGTAACACACCTGTAGAATCCGATCCAAAAGATGCATCAACAGAGAAAGCAGGGATTTTAGAGATTATATTGCTTCTCATGAATGACAATAACCAAGTCACTGCCAATCATAAAATGGTGAAGGTTTCTATTCTAAAACGTATGGTACATCCAACCTCAACGCATCCATGTGAAATCCTGTCTTTTTCAGGTGAAAGAGATACTAAGCCTCAGGATTATTTGTCTACAGTTGCTATAGTTCCCATTACAACACTTGACTCTCCAAGACTAAAACATTTTACTAAATATTTGTCATTTATTTAGTGACGACATTGATAAAAACTTGCATTCAAGGACTGTTATGGTAGAACCAGTAACTTATTGTGGACGTCATGTTCCGCTCGCCTGTATCGCAGAGCCATTGGTAAAAACCAACGCTTTTATTTTGAAAGCTTGGAAAGGCTGGTGGTGGCCGGCTGATACTAAGTGTGCTTTGGTAATTCTTATAAATATTGTTGGCCGCATTTTGTTAATCGTTCCTTTTATTCTCGCCAATTTAGGCCTGGCCCTCCTCGTCTTAGGTGGCTGTTGTCGGCGTCCAGCTCCAGAGGCAATTCCCGAGAAAAAAATAGGTGCCAATGTTAAAGAGATTGAAGAACTCGTTGATCGAGTATTTAGCATTTGTTGCACCAGTAGGTTTGGTAGCTATGTAGCGCTGGCTATTTTACGATTTCCACCTTCAAAAGAAGCCACAGCAGAAGAGGGGGAGCATGCGATATTGGAAATCACGGTACTCAAAGACAATGTTAAAAAAGTGAAAGTTCTTGTTCAACAAGGAACAGAAGTTATAGATTCTACTGTCGTAGATTTACCCGCTAATAAGAAGGTTCTTTTACAATTGATAGCCGATCAGTTTAAAGACAAGGTTACATATGATTCGATGCGTGTCGATATTTTAAAGCCAATTGTTGCTGAAGATAAGTTTGAGATTTTTTCTTATACAAAAGCTAGAAAATTAAAAAAAGGACACCACAATTTACTGACTTTTATAAAGGATAATCCTTTGATTGGCACAAATCTATCCAGAAGCGACATAACTACAAGTACTGCAAAAGTAGTTAGCCAGTTCAGCCCATATTTAGGCCGATTACAAACTTATGGCGTTTGAAGTCTTTTTCAGTCCACTATATGAGGAGTTAGTATTATGTCGTCTACGTATCAAGTTAACTTTGGCGGAGAGGTCCCACATGTACCATTCATTACCAATCCGATAAAAAAAACAGGCTCATTTATTTGTGTTTTTTGGCAAACCGACTTGCCCAAAAACTGTGGATGGAAAGTCCTATACATCATTGCTAAAATCTTATTGGTCATCCCTTTTATTCTCGCGTGTTTAGGAATCATTCTCCTTAAAATAGGCGGGGCATTGTGTGGATGTTGCTGTCGCAAAAAAAATAACACAAGATACAAACATACTACTGGTACAGGTGGACTTGCTGGAGGAGGTGGAGGCGGTGTGTCTTCTTCAGATGCCTCAGGAAAAACAAAGGCTGCAGCGACGGCAGCAACCTCAACCACTCTTGGTCCTAGAGCTGTTGGTGGAACTTCTTCTTCAAGTGTCGGAGGAAAACCCCCTGCTCCAGCAAAAACATCCGGGTCAACTGCACTTGTTTCTAGCCGTGCCACAGGTGGAGTGCCTTCTGCAAATGAGCCTTTTCTCGAAGAAAGCAGACAAATTGCAAATAAGGTGTTAGACTTATTGATACCCAGAACAAACACATATGTGGCTCTTGCAAGTATATATTATGCACGTTCAGATGGAGAAGGTAAAGAAGCTCATGAAAAAGCTGTGTATGCCATATTGAAAGTTGCAGTTCCGCCAAAAGGCCCCAAGAGAGTCCAATTAATTGAGGGTGGAACATCAATAAATCATCAGACAGATATAGGTGAGGCGACAGATGCGTCTGCAGTTGCAGTTATGCTTTCGAGTGTATTAACAAGATACAGCACAAAAGATCATAAGAAACTTAGCTATGCCGTTGTATTGCCCTCGCCGACAAAAAAAGATAACTTTGACATGATTCATGGCTCTGCTGAGATGAGTATGACATCTGTGAGGCCAGGTTATGTCAGTTCATTGAGTTGGAGTGCGTCTGATGGAATTAGTCAAGGTATTGAAAGACCTAACGTGGGAAAAGTATGCAAGATTATGGAACAAGAGGCGATCATCCCATTCTTGGAGCACCATTTGGATGGCTCTTCTTCAATTTCGTCTAGTGCACCGCCTGCAATCACTTCCGTAAGTCCTGGAGGCCCGCCGCTTCTCACATAGCGAATGGGGTATTTGGCATTTTGGCGAAAGAGTCGCCCTTACACCCACGATTCGCGCATTTTTTTTGTTGAAAAAATTGCCGCGAATGCGGCAAAAGCATATAGCCACAGGCGTCAGCCTGTGGTAAAATTCAATCATACATAAACC
>JABDBC010000059.1:5925-16549 GCA_013288825.1 Chlamydiota bacterium | reverse complement strand
GCTCCCCGGAGGGGTAAGCGAAGCCTGGGTAACTACCAACCTATAAACACCGTCCCGGAGGGCCGGCACAAACCAATAGCGTTGGCTGATGATTTGGCACTTCTGCAATTACCTCAGATGGAAATATATATATTTATTATTTATCTGTCAGGCAATAAACCCATGGAGCGGTAATATTCTATATTAGATTTAAGCGCTTCATCGCCAGATGGATCTATATAAATTTCTTTAGCCCGCATTTCAGCAAAAGCGCCAAACTGATGACGGACATGTGTAGCAGGAGATTCGATGATGCTTTCGATAAACTTGGCCAAGTCTTTTGGATCATCTCCATCAACACTTTGTTCGACATCGTGAAATAAAGCATAAGGATTGTGTTTGCCCTGGAACCTAGTTCCGACCGGAACTCTATTGCCATCTACTGTATTAACTGAGCTCAATTCGATAATACTCACTTTTATATTCCAAGGCGACAAGGTAGCGGACAATGATTCTGACAGACCCCTTAAGGCATACTTGGATGCAGAGTAGACTTCCATCGGAGAATAAGGGGAAATATCCGCATCGCTTGAAATATTAATGATCATGCCGTTTTTTTTCTCACGCATAGATGGTAAGACAGCCTGGATTGTTCTGACAGGCCCAAAAAAATTAATATCAAATAGTTCCTTCTGTTCCTGTACCGTAGTGGATTCTGCTGTACCCATCAGAAACATGACAGCATTATTAATCAGCACATCGATTCTACCATGGTTTTTAACAATGGCCTCAAAAGAGGTTGTGATCAGGTTTTCATCTGTCAAGGAAGTAACAATTTTAAAAAGGTTCTCAGGATACTGCTTAGAAGCAATATCGAACTGAGTTGTATCAGAAGATTCTCTCACTGTGCCATAAACAATGTAGCCCTGTTCAGCTAAATGTTCTGCAGTTACAAGTCCGATGCCGCGTGAAACACCTGTTATCACAACAACTTTTTTCCCCGGTTTAGCAGAAGAAATCATTTTTTTTAGTTCATCAGCCACGAGATAATAAGATACAAAAATAAATATGAAAAAGCAAAACGATAAAATATATTTCATTATTTTTCCTGTGTTTTTTAATAACGAATATAATGCAAAGGAGTATTTAAATCCAGGAAGAAAAAACATGGCAAAAAATAAAAAATATGAAGATTGGCTTCTTGAAAAACTTAAGGATCATGATCAAGCTGTTGCATATTTAAATGATGCATTAGAAGAAAGTCTTAAAGGTGATGAAGAGTCTCAACAGCTTTTTTTGATCGCTCTTCGAAATGTTGCAGAAGCGCAGGGCGGTGTTGGCGCATTAGCTAAAAAAGCTCATGTGGTTCGTGAAAGCCTCTATAAAACCCTTTCAGGGACCGGCAATCCGAAATGGCATACTCTTGTTTCGTTATGCGTTGCTCTGGGGCTGAATTTGAGATTATCTTAGAATTTTATTTAGGAATGCACTTAACCATCTACAGAATAAAAAATGATGGCAAAAATTCTTAAAAATAATTTATACCTCAAAGTCACACAGGACTATACAAAGGATTGAATCGTGAAAAAATTATATTCAGTTTTTATTTGGATCGCTTGCATAACATTGGAGAATGGAGCGGATCTCTATGGAAAAAATCATATTATTGATGAAATTCCACCAAGTGGAATTTTTATTGATAAACCTGGAACCTATTATTTTATAAAAAATCTAACTTGGCTTCCAGAGGCCCCTGGATCAGCCATTACCATTCAAGCAGATGACGTGGTCCTTGATATGAAAGGGTATACCTTGAAATCAAGTACCACTGATTTTAAGACCATAGGAATTTCTGCAATAACGAGTAAAAACTGTAAGATCATAAATGGAAAAATTAAAAATATGGGGCTTGCGGGTATCCAATGCACATTATGCGCAAATGTCTCCATTAAGAGAATTGAAGTAGATGGACTTAATGCTGAAGACATTGTCAATTTCGTAGTCCCTACTGGAATCTTAGCAAGCGGAAGCTTTAACGTAAAAATTGATAATTGTACCGTCAAAAATATCGATGTCAAAACCGCATCTTGCGCAGGCATCCAATTGACTGCTACGCTGACTTCAAAAGTGACTAACTGCAAGGTCAAAAATCTGCTCAATAGAGATGGTGCATGCTCGGGCATTGGTCATTTACTTTGCGATGATATACTTATCCAATCATGCCTTTTAGATAATATTAAAACTACTTTTATCAATAATCTTAATACACAAGGACACACCGCAATAGGAATCATCCCAACCCTTTCAACAAATATCATAATTAATAAGTGTTGGGTTTCTAATGTCACAGGTTGTTGTGATGATGCTCATGGTATGAGTGTTTTTTTGTGTGAAAATGCGATCGTTAAGAAAAGCAAAGTTTCTCATGTATTAGATGGAGTAGGAAAAGCTAAAAAAGGCGCAAAGGCGACAGGAATAGAAATCTATGCCAATAATGTCACAGTAGAAGATTGCTTCGTTAAGGACATTTTTGCCATCAATCCTGAAGACAAACAATCAACAGGATTTAGTTCCGGTTCATCTAATGATGTAAGCTTTATCAGATGCAAGGCAAGAAATGTACAAGTTTATGATGAAAAAGGCAATCAACATGCCTCCCTGGGTTATGGTACTGGATTTGGTTGGGCACCCGATCCAAGGCCATCTTTACTTAAGCCTACCCTAAACGTGATTTATCAGGATTGCATTGCCAAGCATTGTCAGGTTGGTTTTGACTCATGGTTTCATATAAATTCCATTTGGGAAAGAGTTGTTTCAATTAAAAATGATATTGCAATTCTAAACCTGGGTGATGATGCTCAACGCACTTTATCGTGCGAACCTTGCTCTGAATGTGGTTGTACGTTTCCATCATGTTTTCCAACACCGTACGTTGTGACTGTAAACAACGTAGCACAAAACAATACTTTTTTAGTCTTAGGCGAAAAGGGTGTAATACTTAAAGGCGACTAGCAACTTGCGTTAATAACGCAAATTGCTAGTCATTCCTATAACAAAGTCAGAATATCAGGCTTAATCCGATCGCATCATTGTTCAAAGTGTAACATTTCTATTTTGCGCCAACAGGTTATGTAATAAGAAAATCAAAAGATTTGTGGATTTCAGCTGAACATCGAGGGAAAGGATTCGGCAAGAAATTAGTCCTGTACTTAGAGAAAATGGCACAACAAGAAAATCATAAGCAAATTGGGATTGGAGTGGGTCTTTATAAAGACTATGGGCGTGCTCAGAAATTGTATGTGCATCTTGGATATGTTCCGGATGGACAAGTTCTCTTTGACAGCTTACCAAAAGAATTCGATCCCCCCGATTACATTGAAGGTAGCGGCATGTTCCCACCATTCGCCATCGAGTTCAAAATATCCTTTCAAGCTGTCGCAAAGATATGCCGTAAAAATTAGAGCAGAATCAAAGCTGTAATTGTCCAGTCGATTTCCGCAAATGGGAAAAGCATCGCCAAATTCTTTAAAACGACCTACAGTTGAATTTTTACTGCTTGACAATAGCTGGTTCCAGGCAGCATCAAAGGAGGCATCGAAGCAATCATACAAATTACATGTGGAAAGATGTAGTCCAAGACGAGAGCTTGTAATAGACCACTCGTGCTTATGGATTGTCAAATCCCATCCTTTGGCGTGATTTTCGTTAATACGGCCGCGCCAATTTTTTCCAATTTGGATGCCTAGAAATGGTTGGATGAGGACACAGTTAGTGTCCAAATCGAATCCTACTTCGCCATAGGAAGTAAAGAGATTGAAATTTGATTTACTACGTCCTTTATATTGCAAATTTCCCACGTCGATTGTGCGCTTTAAGCGATTAGAGGCATATCCATAAACAATGTCAAATAGCCCATAAAACACTTGTGGCCGATAGAGCCCATAAATGCTTGCAAATGCTGAATTGCGATTCGCTCTTCCATCATGGTATTTTATGTTACCATATTCATACGAACCTGCAAGCCCAAAAGTAAGATGGTTGCAGAGTGTTTTTTGGATGCCGCCAGTCAATTGATAACTATCTAAGTTCAGTTTATGGGCAGTACGTCCGTGTAGATTTGTGAATCCATATCCTGTTTCTAACCATGGGGTCCACTCATTGCAAGGAATATCGCAGGGGGAGCAATGATCAGACTCAGTCACTAATGATCTTAATGGATCATATAAACGTCTAAGAAACCTGCTCGTAGAGATATTCGTCATTAGCACGTCATTGGTATATTGGAACCCTGATAGACTCTCGAGAGCCTCCTGTACGGTTTCTAATGGCAAAGTAACGAGTGTACTGATTAGGAGTGTTTGTGCAGCATTCGGTTTGACAATGTTATCAAGGTTTGTTGCAACACCAAACTGATTGCATTTTTCGGCTGCGTTTGAGAGTGCCGACTGAAGCGTGAGATAAACGTTGTCGGGATCATATGTCAGCGTTGGCTTGATGAAGGCTGATGAAGTGGCCTTAGTGAATGTCCCCTCAACACCTCCGACTGCTGTCACAATGGTGTACGGTTGTTGGAATCTAAATGTGCCATCTGAAGAACTGACGACGACAGTGCCTCCATTAAGCGTTGCTGTTCCTGAGGCATCAATGAGGTCGCTTTGTCCAAGTTCGTTGACTTCGACAGTATAAATGCCATTGTTATTGATATAATTGCCTACCGTCAACGTGCCGATGCTCTCTCCTGGAGATACAACCCCCATATTCGTAAACGTACCACCGATAGTTCCGTTGCCTTTTAATGTCCCAAGAGGGTTTACTAAAACATCTCCTGCGAGCGATCCGTTCACAACTAGAATGCCTTCTTGAACTGTTGTCAGTCCCGTATAGGTATTGACACCCGAAAGTTCTTGCGTTCCAGCTCCAGTTTTCATTAATGTCGAGCTGGTGGCAGGGTAGTTTTGGATGACTCCGGAAAATTCGGACTGTGTCGAAGCATCAGTATTGATAATTAACTGTGGTTGAGACTGGACTATGCTAGTGCTATCGCCCTCAAGTCCGGCAATGGTGAAGGTGGCAAGTGTTGTTCCGATATTAAGCGAACTGTTGCCCAATACGATGTGGGCATTACCTCCTGCACTACTTCCTTGAATATCAATTCCAAATGAGCCAACAGTGCCTTGATTGACAGCTTGGATGGTCACGCTGCCGCTAGCCACATTAAATCCTTGGCCAAATACGATCTGCGAGTTTCCTACAGTGCCGGAATTGAATGCGCTAATAATAGATCCATCATTCAGAGTGCAGCTTTGAGCAAAAGCTAGTTGGGAAGCGCGAAGGTATCCCACAAAATTACTGGGGTTTGCCTCGTCTATAATTGTATTACTTGCACCAATTTTCAGGGTTGTTCCTCCAGTAAAATTCCCGTTTACTGCCAATTGGGAGCCATTGATTACCCCGATAT
Source organism: Chlamydiota bacterium (assembly GCA_013288825.1). Lineage (GTDB taxonomy): Bacteria > Chlamydiota > Chlamydiia > Chlamydiales > Parachlamydiaceae > JABDBC01. The sequence continues at coordinate 11,112 of JABDBC010000059.1, read as the reverse complement.
TGTTCAGGGTTCCTGTTGCGTCGTTATTTGTCCCGCTATTTGAAAGGACAATCGCACCACTATTGCCAATCACGCAAGCACCGTCGAATTCGACTTGAGAGCTACCGACTGTCCCTATACTGTTGTTGTTTTGACCAGATGCATTATCAGTACCAGAATTAGATACCGTTAACGCAAAGTCATTTCCAGCATGAAAATCGCTCACAGAATATAATTGTTGTCCTGAAAGAGTCCCTATGGAATTAGCCGACGTCGTATTGTTGCCTTGATAAGTTCCTATATTCGATAATGTAATTGATGCGCGATCTCCTACGGTACCGCCATCAGCGAGGTGAAATTGAGAAGCGGAATTATCAACGGTATTATTATTCATAAAACCTACAAAATTTCCACCTGATCCCGTGCTATTATCAAATCCGGAGTTTGTAATATCTAAAACTAAATCGTCGCCGACTTGAAATAGATTCTTAGCCAACAATTGCTTGCCATAACCCATGAAGCTGCCCACTTGGTTGTTGGAGGTCGTATTGGAGGAATTGAATCCGCTATTTGAAATCGTAATAGATGTATTGTTTCCAATGATAAGGCTATTTTGAAAGGTAACTTGTTGGCCGTCTATGAGATCTCCAATAAAATAGTCACCTATTCCGCTGCCAGAGTTTGTCCCTGAATTACTGACACTAAGGGTAAAATTATCGTCAACGGAAATGCTGCTAACGCAATTGAGTTGAGAACCGCCTATGGAACCGACATTCACATACGTGGTAGATGCATTGCCGCTGAAGTTCCCACTGTTAGTAAGAGTAATATTTGCGTTGTTACCCAGAGCAACGGGAGTGAAGAGCGTAATCTGGTCTGTAGAAACATCTCCTATAGCATCCCCCCCAATTCCACTGCTGCTATCAATGCCGCTATTGGAAGCGCTTAAAGTAAAATAATCACCAGCGACTAATGTGTATGTACCAGGCGCTGTACTATCACCGATGGCAATCTGTTGAAGGTTCATGCCTGCGACATTAGAACCGCCGTGTGTATTCGTACCGCTATAGGTCCCACTGTTAGTAGTGCTAATGGTTGCATGATCTCCCAGTGTACATCCTTGTTGAAAAAGGATCTGATTACCTGTTGTTCCAGAATTGGAGTTGATCACTGCAGTTTGGTATTGCCCATATCCGTTACTAGTGTCCATACCGGTGTTGGTGACCGCTAGGCTGAAATTGTCGCCGGCTTGGAAAGTGTTTCCTGCAAAAAACTGTTGGTCATTGAGATATCCAATAAAATCAGGGAAATTGGTGGTTTGTGAAGAGTTAATGCCAGTATTAGAAATATTAAATGTGCAATTGTTGCCAACCGTTGCAGTGGTTTGCAGGATCATTTGCGCTTCATTAAGTTGGCCTATGTTGCTGAGCCCAACACCATTGCTGCTATCACTACCGGTATTTTGCAATTGGCAGCTGAAATTGTCTCCCACGGTGAATTGCCCTGAAGATATAAATTGACTGCCATTGATGATTGCAACGGCTTCGCCTTGGACGGTGTTGGTCCCGTTAAAACTCCCGTTATTCGATACTGAAACAGCGACATTATTTCCTGCTGTAAATGATTGATCAAACTTCAATTGGCTGGACGCTGTATTGGCTATTCCATTGTTGCCTATACCATTTGTGCTATCATTACCTGTATTGGTTGCGGTGATATTTCCACCGTTAGCAATGGAAAATGCTCCGTTAGAGTGGAGATTGGAATTGATTGACCCAATAACTGTACCAGACTGGTTTCCTGTTAACATACCGCTATTTGAACTTGTGATGATGGAGCTACCAGATGTCCCCGTTCCACCCATGAAAGAAACAAGATCTCCAGGAAAAGAACTGTTGTTAGTATTAGTGACATTGATGGTAGGATTCGTATTGGAGCCAGTAATGCCAGCTCCGTTAAAAGTCAGTGTTGCGTTGTTAAAATTAAAATGAAAGATCGATGCGTTATCTAGAAAATTGAAAGTGAAAACAGAAAAGGGTGCAGAATTTTCAGTTGGATTGGTATCGATACCGGAAATTAGGCTATCAAAGATTGCGTCGTCGCTGCTTCCAGGAATCGTATTAGGACTCCAGTTTGCAGAGTCGTTCATGTCATTATTTGGACTTTGAGCTTCCCAAGTTATCGATGCGGCATCTACAGTACTAGAGCATACGAACAGGTAGGAGAAAATGCATTGGTGTAAAAAATAACGGTTGAACATAGCCTTCCTTTGCTCGAGTATCATTTTTTTGATATTTGCTTAGAATTCTAAGATAGTGTGAATAAAAAAGGTTTTTGTCAACACATTAGTCAACAACGGAACTGTTTTGGGACTTAGGGCCTTTGTCCACGCAGTACTTCGAGGATTTCCTCATAGAGCTACACAGCTTAGCCAAATGATGGGATTGAGTTCCCTCATTTGTTCATCTGAAAGTTTGGCTATCTCAGCTGAAATTGTACCAGCGTTGGCAAGAATTTTATCATCATTGAGTGCGAGGAAAGCATCCAGCTTGGTTTTCCAGTCTACCATGTAAAGAGTCTTCTTTTGACGAGCCTGCCGTTCGGCAAAATCTAGGTACTGACTCACAAGCAATTCTAAATCCTTGATTTCGTCATGATTTAAATAGTTTTTAGCTATATCAACATCATGCTTTGTCAGTTGTTTTCCTCTACCAGCGCCATCCCAAGTCGTAAGTCCCATGTTAGGACTGCTAGTGTTAGTTCGTTTGTAAATGATTTCAGCAGCTGTAGACCCTGTCACAGCATAAAGAAGTTTATTTTGCACTGTTTTAAAAAATTCCTGAGTCATTGGATGTTGTGGGTCATAGTCAGCACCGAGAGTATAGATATCCCTGATTTTTTGATAAAACCGTTTCTCAGATATGAACGAATTGTACGAATGCGATCTAACAGTTCATCAAAATAGTCCATTCCCCCAGGTTGGCTTAAACGCTCATCATCTAATGTAAAGCCCTTAACAATGTACTCCTTAAGGCGTTGGGTCGCCCATTGCCTGAATTGAGTACCACGGTGAGAGTTCACACGGTAACCTATCGCTATAATCACCTCCAAGCGATAGAATTGCGTACGATATTGCTTACCATCGGAAGCAGTTATTAAGGATTCCTTAGCTGTTTACTCCTATGCATAAAGGAACAAAAATAGCCAAGATAAACAGTATTCTATAACATTTCATAAATATTAGAGTTTCTCAAAATTTATTCGATTGATACCCAATTTTCAATCTTAAGTTGCGGTACTCTTGCAAATTCTTTTACATTATTGGTTACAAGTATTAAGTCAGTGGCTAAAGCATGGGCCGCGATCCATAGATCATTATTTCCTATGAGTTTCCCCTGTTTTTCTAACTTACTTCGAATTCTTCCATAATGTTTTCCCACATCAGTAGAAAGGGGGATTGGTGGAATTAAACCAGCCAATTCCTCCAAAATATGGAGTGTTTTTTTTGGATGATGGCTTTTTTCTGCCCCATATAACAATTCACCAAAAGTTATAGTCGACATGCCAACTTCTCCAACAGAAAGCTGCTCAAATTTCTCAAGGACGCTTGCTGGTCTTTGTTTGGTTATATAAATACAAATATTGGTATCCAATAAATATCGTAATTTCATTAGAATAAGTCCCTGTCTTGAGGTAAAGGATCTATTCTTCCTTCAGCGAAAAAATCCTGTGGCAAATTAGATAGCAATTCAAAAGCCTTAGCTAGTTTTGTTGGAATAGGTCTTATAATGAGATCGCCATTGCGTTCGAAAATTTCAACCAAGTTTGTGTCAAATTGAAAATCTTTGGGTAGTCTTATGGCTTGAGAATTGCCACATTGAAATATTTTTGCTGTACGCATAGATCCTCCATCTGTATATACCTTAAGTATATACAATATGTAGTTAAATATTCAACAAAAAACAAACACAAGATTAAGCCTTAAATTGACTTGAACAACCTCCAAGCGATAGAATCTACAAGAACTAGGTTCATTTACCCAAAGAGGGAATGTGTAGTTAAAAACGAGAAAATGCACGGTCCCAGAACTTGAGATCTGATTTTAGTATATGTTTAGACTCTGAAAGTGTTACTACTAGCCCCATCCACCAAAGTTGTCTTGCTTTTACAAAGATATCGATTGCTTGAATTTCCGAACCGCTCAATTCCCGAATGGATTGATAACCTGCTAAAAATGAATCCCACAATTTTTGATTATCTGAGCCTCGGCTCCACCTAAATGTAGCTATATCATAAATACGATATCCATAAGCACAAAATTCAAAATCAAACATCGTTAGATGGTTATCAATGGTAATATGTTGATTACCGCCATGAATATCTCCTGCTATAATACCATAATCGAGTTCATCTATATTTAGGCACGTGATAGTCGTAGAACATATTTTTTGTTATCAGCGTCCACTAAATACATGTCATTAATGCCTATGCTGAGAATGCTAGCATTCACAGGGCCTTCAAAATTATAATACTTTTTAACAACCTTGCTGATTGTTGACGAATCAACTAAAGAAACGACAATAGAAATCTCAGATTCTTTTAGATCAAAGATGACTTGTTCTTTCGGTAATGATTCAATTTCAAAGCTTGATAATGAGGTAAAGGCTAGAGTTACTGTTAGTAAAACAAAAAATTTATTTAAAAAATACATGCTTCGCATTTCCAATTTAATATAGGTGACATAATCCATTGCTAAAATGGAATTAATTACTCCGATTTATCACATCTAGGAGTTAATTTGCCAATGTTTTAAGGACATATTGGTGATGATCCAGCAGCTCTATGGCATTCTTGCCAGCAGCTCTATGGCATTCTTGTAGGAGAACTAAAATTGTAGGACGAATTATTCTATTTCTTCTCGTATTCCAGAGATTCTCTATTTGCCATGACTCTGTTCAAAACCTCGCGTAGTTCCTCTTCCGAATGCGTTAGTTCTTCCCGTTGGCGATGCTTTTCGAACTTTGCAAATTCAGATAAAGCAAGTTCTTTGGCTATCTCAGCTGAAATTGTACCAGCGTTGGCAAGAATTTTATCATCATTGAGTGCGAGGAAAGCATCCAGCTTGGTTTTCCAGTCTACCATGTAAAGAGTCTTCTTTTGACGAGCCTGCCGTTCGGCAAAATCTAGGTACTGACTCACAAGCAATTC
>JABDBC010000059.1:0-5825 GCA_013288825.1 Chlamydiota bacterium | reverse complement strand
GCATCCAGCTTGGTTTTCCAGTCTACCATGTAAAGAGTCTTCTTTTGACGAGCCTGCCGTTCGGCAAAATCTAGGTACTGACTCACAAGCAATTCCAAATCCTTGATTTCCTCATGATTTAAATAGTTTTTAGCTATATCAACATCATGCTTTGTTAGTTTTCTTCCTCGACCAGCACCATCCCAAGTCGTGAGTCCCATGTTAGGACTGCTAGCGTTAGTTCGTTTGTAAATGATTTCAGCAGCTGTAGACCCTGTGACAGCATAAAGAAGTTTATTTTGCACTGTTTTAAAAAACTCCTGAGTCATTGAATGTTGTGGGTCGTAGTCGGCACTGAGAGTATAGATATCCCTGATTTTTTGATAAAACCGTTTTTCAGAAGATCGAATTCTGCGAATACGTTCTAACAGTTCGTCAAAATAGTCCATTCTCCCAGGTTTACTTAAATGTTCATCATCTAATGTAAAGCCTTTAACGATGTATTCCTTAAGGCGCTGAGTTGCCCATTGCCTGAATTGAGTACCACGGTGAGAGTTCACCCGGTAACCTATCGCTATAATCACCTCTAAGCGATAAAGTTGCGTTCGATATTGCTTACCATCGGCAGCAGTTATTAAGGATTCCTTAATAACTGATTTTTGGGCTATCTCCCCTTCGGAGAAAATATTTTTTAAGTGCATATTGATATTTTGCGGTGTGGTCTGAAAAAGCTCCGCCATTAGCTTTTGGCTAAGCCAAACAGTCTCATCTTGAAGATGGACCTCAATGCGTTGGCGTCCATCTTCAGTTTGATAAAGTAGGATTTGTCCTTGATTCATGAAATGTTCGTCTGACATAGCGATTCCTGAGATGAATTCCAGCAATTTTTATTTAGACTATATGAAAATGGGACTGTAATGGACGAAAAAAGAGTGGTGTCCTAATATGTGATTGGCACTCCCGAAATCGGGATTTAAGCACAAAGCAAGTTCTGATGCCTCGAGACTATCGATCACGTTCTCGATACTGGAACCCAGGATCACCACTAAAAAGATACTCCGGATGGGGGATTCGAACCCACGACCAATGGATTAACAGTCCACTGCTCTACCACTGAGCTAATCCGGAATGAAACGATATCTTATTAAACCTCTCTATTTATTTGCAAGCACTCAGTGAGCTCGTCTGCGAGAGAATTGTAATAACATGCTTAACACATAAACAATGCCTGCCAACAAGGCTATGGTAGCCCCTCCAGGCCAATCAAATGTATACGCCCCTGCCATACCCACTACAGTTAATAGAATGCTTATTACCACTGCAATAATCATCATACGTGATAAACGCGATGTAAAGAGATTAGCCACCGCTGCCGGAATAGTCAGCATCGTCATCACTAAGACAATCCCCACAACTTGAATGAGCAAAACAATGGCCACTGAAGTGAGTATTAACAGCAGCATATAAAGGCAGTTAACTTTTAAACCCTGCAACCGCGCTTGCTCCTCATCAAAACAAATCGCTAAAAATCGCTTATGTAAACAAAGAACCAGTATCACCACAAGGGCATCCATGATGAAAAGAATGCTCAGATCAGTGCTAGAAATCCATAAAATATTCCCAACCAAAAGATTTGCTAACTCCACGTTAGAGCCCGGAGTTTGCGAAATAAACAAAATCCCGATTGCCATTCCAATCGACCAAAGCGCTGCAATAACCGTATCTTCCCGTTGACGATGATAGAGATATATCCAACCGATGATTACAGCAGACAATATTGCCGCTACGATTGCTCCATATAAGGGCGATATCCATGCAAGTCCTTGAGATCTCTCAAGCCACAATGAGAAGCCTATTCCTGCAAGAACCGAATGGGAGATACTTCCACTTATGAATACAATGCGCTTCACAACGACGTAAGAGCCAATTATGCCACTCACAATAGATGCTGCAAAGCCTGCAATCATTGCGGATAGTATCAAAGGATTCGTGCGTAAGACTTCAAAAAAAGTGATCATGGCTTCTCTTGAAAGGGGGTAACAATGTCTAATGGGGTATGGTACAAACCAAATGCAAAGTGCTTACAGACTTCTTCTGGACTGAGCACAAATACGTGATTTTGCACGCAAATGACTTGATCCACGAGTTTTATTGCGACATTTAGATCATGAGTCACCATTAAAATGGTCAACTGACCTCTTAAAGTATTCAAAAGGGCATATATTTCATTTTGTGCTTGGGGATCAACACTGGCTGTGGGTTCGTCAAGTAAAAGAAGAGCTGGAGATGAAACTAAGGCCCTTGCAATTAATGTACGTTGTGCTTGACCTCCTGAAAGGGTGCCAAAGGCTCGATTTTGTAAGTCAGCAATCGCGACCCTTTCTAATGCCTCTATAGCGGCTTTTCTATCTTTATTTGAATAAAATCCATACCATGGCAAATGCGAGAGGCGCCCCATTAACACGACTTCTAAGACTGAAATGGGAAACTGTTTATCAAATCTTACTGTTTGTGGAACATAGCCAATGAGTTGCATGCTAGCGGCAGGCGGCTGTCCAAACACTTCAATCGTGCCTTCGACAGGCTTATAAAAGCCCATGATAAGCTTTAAAAGAGTTGTCTTCCCTCCACCATTGGGACCAATAATCCCTGCAAATGACCCCTTATCGATCTGAAATGTCACATTATCAAGGACACGCTGATCTTGATATGCAAACGAAAGGTGTTGCAGCTTCAAGGCTATTTGCTTCATGAGACCTTACTTAACTCAAGTTGCTAGTCGCTTAGGATTTGAAATGGGGCCCCTGCCCCATTTCAACTTGGGTCACTTATCTTGCTCTGCAATTTTGTTGGCAATATTGCGAAGTGAATTAAAATAATCGTCCCCAGTATAGGGTGCAAGGGTTTCAATCTTTGCTCCAAGTTGATCTGCTATCAAATAAGCCCCTTTACTTCCATATTCTTTTTGAACAAAGATTGTTTTGACTTGCTTCTGGTGTGCTTCTCGTAAAATTCTATCCAACTGGCGAGGGGAGGGGTCTTTACCTTCATATTCAATAGGCAATTGTTGCAGACCGTAATCGCGTGTAAAGTAGGCGTAAGCAGGATGGGCGACCATAATCGTGCGGTTGCGCACGGGGCGTAGAGTGTCAGCAATTTCACGATCAATAGAATCGAGATCGGACAAGATCTCGTCTCGACGCATTTGGTATTGTGTTGTGTGTTCTGGGTAAGTATCTATTAGGGCTTTAGCAATAGCTTTGACTTGAGTTTTTGTTTGTTTGGGACTTAACCAGATATGCAAGTCTGCACCGCTATGAATGCAGTGAGGACAGGCTCCTTCTGATGACAAGGTAATAAGATCGATCCCATCTCGTAAATCGACAACCCGCATCCGAGGATTATGGCCTTTCAGAGAAGCTACAGCATGAGTTTCAAAAGTCTCACCAATTCGAAACCAGATATCGCTGTTGGCTGCATTGGCCATTTGCTTAGGAGTGGGTTCGTAATCGTGGAAACTGGTTCCTGAAGGGACTAATAGATGGACTTTAACGGTATTTCCCGCAATAGCGTCAACAAAGTACTTATAAGGGGAAATGCTTACTACAACCGAATGGGAACGGGTGTCTAGAGTTTTTTCAATTGCGGGAAGAAAAAATGTTGGGATGAGAAAAAGAAATAAAAATAAAGATCGAAAATACATCCTTTCCCCTAACCCAATAATTTGTATGATGATTTTAAGGCGTTGCAAAATTTCTAGCAAGACAAATCACTCTATTGACTTTTTAGCTTGCATTAAGCATTATGTCCTAAAAAAATTGGAGTTTTTATGTCTTCTTCTAGCTTTCAGATAATGGGCGATGCCGAATATGACGCGTACTATAACATTTTACCTTATCGGTATGCGCAAAGGCCTTTTACTCAAAATAAAATTGGCCGTCCTTTTGAGCGCATTATTTCTCCAAGCAATGCAAACCTTGTTGCTGTTCACACATTACAGACTTCTTCCTCTCCTCGAAGCATTCCATTGAAATCTCCTACAGTTCCTGATACATATAAGACTGAACCTTGTATGCATTTTACTTATAAAGGTCACTGTAGTCATGGTGAAAACTGCCACTTTGCTCATGGCGAGCAAGACAGAAAAATGAAAGACCTTCATCCGAACTATAAAACTATAGACTGTATCTCACAGAGAACCATAAAATATTGTAAATACGGTATAAGATGTACATATAGACATCCAGGCGACCCAGGTTATGGTAGTTCAAAATCTATCTTTTTCTCGCTACTTTCAAAACCAAAGTAAAAAATCGATAATGTGCCGGCCCTCCGGGACGGTATGTGAATTTTGGACCATACCCAGGCTTCGCTTACCCCTCCGGGGAGCTTCAGCCTGGGCTATTACGTCAACAGCCCTCCGGGCAGTGTGAAAAATGATTTTCAAACAAAGGTTCCGCATACAGCCCGGAGGGCCTGTTGACGTAATAGCCCACGCTGAAGCTCCCCGGAGGGGTAAGCGAAGCCTGGGTATGGTCCAAAATTCACATACCGTCCCGGAGGGCCGGCACAATTAAGAATGCCTTTTAATTGCCTCGACAAGTTCTGCAAAGACTGCCTCTGGAGGCTTCTCCCCATCAACACTTGTCAAAATGTCCCTTTTTTCATAAAACGCAATGAGGGGTTCTGTTTGTTCGTGATAAACCCTTAAACGCTCTTGCACAACGGCTGGGGCATCATCTGCACGTTGATACAACTCTCCGCCGCACTTGTCACATTTTCCTTCTTGAGTTGGGGGAGCAAAGTTTTTATTGTACATTTGCCCACATTGCTTACAGGTCAGACGCCCTTCAGCACGTTTCACGATGACTTCATCTCTTACCTGTAAATTGAGGGCAATGACGTTCGCTTTATCTTTTAAATGTTTTTCAAGAGATTCAGCTTGGGGTATTGTTCGTGGAAAACCATCGAGAAGATAGCCTCGCACACAGTCAGGGCGCGACACCCGATCAAAAAGCATTTCTAAGACAATCTCATCAGGAACAAGCTTTCCCGATTCCATGTAGGATTTTGCTTTTTTACCTAACTCGGTATTTTTACTTAGGTTTTCGCGAAAGAGGTCTCCGGTAGAGATGTGAGGAATATTGAGTTCTTGACTAAGTTTCACAGCTTGCGTCCCTTTGCCGGAACCGGGAGGACCCAATAGGATGATGACAGTTTGTTTAGGAGCATTTGAGCTAGCGTATAGAGCAATTCCAATAAATATGGCGCATAAAAATATTCCAAGAACCAATAGTTTCATATATCACTTCATCCCTTTCATGAGCAGTTACGATCTCTAGGTTTAACAATCTTACTGTATAATAAACTCAAAAGTCTAGCGATTAGTGACGCAAATAATTTTGGAAAGCTTTGTCCCATGAATACGTGACTTTTTCTTGAGTCTCTGTATCATACCTAACTTGAATGCTAATATAAGGGTAAGGATGACGATTATCGAAATTTCGTCCCTCCTTTTTCTTATATAGCTTTATAAACACTTCCTTATTGTACCATGGGGGGGTCGTGACATCTACGTCACTTTTTTCATACCGCTTGAATTCCAAAAATTCTTTTTTATTCTGAAAATTCGGTGAATTTATATAATATTCCTGAATCAACTTAACGATTTTTTCTGGCTGTTCTTCCATGCCCTGAACATAAAATGAAAATTCTGCCCCGACCATATGTTTTGAGAATCGATTTTGTGTTGAAGGGTCGGCATAAGTATTATGTTCAGGACAGCGGTGTCCGCTGGTAATAACGACTCTCTTCTTTGTTTTTATTTGGATATAATTAGAGAGATC
>JABDBC010000058.1 GCA_013288825.1 Chlamydiota bacterium | reverse complement strand
TTTCCATTGGATTTTCATGCATCCATTCCCAATCTCGAACAGCAATCGTAAAAAGATGAGAAAGTGAAGTTAAATACCGACGAATAGTAGTAGAAGAACGTCTTTGCTTTCGTGCTGTGATTCCTTGTTCCAATAAAATTTTTTTCCCATTGATTATACTGGGTCGTATTGCAGATAAGGCATATTCTCCTAATTCGCTTCGAAACCATTCTAAATGTTGACGAACATTGCGGGCATTCTTAGGTTTTCTTGGTAATTCTTCCAAAAAATAGCGATCAATAGCTTCTGAAAGTGTGTGATTGGATGACTGAACATGGGGTAAATGAATACCCAAAATGGCATTGCGTTGTTGTTCGCTTAGCCATTGCTTGGCAAGTTTTTCATCTGGAAAGGTTTGGATTTGATCAGGATATCCCCTTCGACGAAAACGGACGCGAAAGGTAAGGATATTTTTTGAACTGATGCGCACATCGATTCCAGGTGGTAAGCGTTTTTTGAGAACTTCGAGTTGCTTCACGGTGATGACCCTATGTTTAAGATAATAAACTGGGTCAACTACTGAAACTGGGGATGAAGTTAATGCCGTTTGCTGTGGCTTGCTGTGATCATTTGGTCCACCAGTGGTCCACGGCAGTGGATTCGCCGTTTTAACCAAATCTGGTAGGTCACAACAATCAGGCTCCGACATATCTCCTGATGGGAATTTAAAAAGTGGGGCAAGTAGGACTTGAACCTACGACCAGCGGGTTATGAGTCCGCTGCTCTAACCGACTGAGCTATTGCCCCGAAAGGAGCAGAATAACGATTCAACCCTTCAAAATCAAGCCTTTTTCCCTTAAATAAAAACAATTCAAGTTCTATAAAAAATCTTCAAGACCTTCAAAAATCATATGTAATCTAGTCTCGCCCAATGCTTCTCAAAAAAAATGCTATATTTTTTATTTCAGCTTCCTTAATGTTCAACTAGATATTCTTAGAACTTTTTGTTGAATTGTATTTCAAATAAAAAAAGGTTGGCAAATATGTCTAAAGGGTTTTCTCTGATTGTTTTCTTAAGCGTTTTCTTGCTAAATATGGCATCCTCTTTCGCATCCGACTACATCCTTTGCTTACGCGCCAGAGGTCATCTTGGCGAAGAGCTCTGCACTTATTGGCATGCAGTCAAAAAAAACCACGATATTAACCACGACGCCATTAAACACTTTCCACCCCACTGCAGCCTCACCGGATTCTTTCCAAAAGTTGATTCTAAAGAAACCTACATCCAAGCTGTTGAACAGGCCCTCCAACAACATGAACGTGCCATAAAATCAATCACAATAAATGGTCTGGTTCAAGGAAGTGAAAAAGCAAAACTAGATTACATCAAACTAACCTCTGCCTATTTATTTGCAGTGACTCGTACATTTATAAACATCGCAGCTATTCCGCAAAGACATCTGAAAGACCCTCATGACTTTCCCTATCACATCACCTTACGAGACCACGTATTCCATCATGATGTGGAAAAGAAATTGAAAAAGATCCAGTCTCTTGAAAGAAAAATTAATCTTTCAGCTCAAGTCTCCTGGTCCCTATTTCTTTATGAAAGACATGATGACCATGATGAAAGACATGATGACCATGATGAAAGACATGATGACCATGATGAAAGACACGATGATCATCATGAAAGACATGATGACCATAAACTGCGTGTTATTCACGAGTTCCCATTACATTTCGTTGTAATATTATAAAGATCGCAACTAAAGAGTCATTCTACAGGGCTCATAATAATGTGTGGAGTATTTCCAGGCCTTCGGTCGCCCTTTCCAGGGCCTCCTCAGCCTGGACTTGGCTAACTGAATCGCACCTTCAATGCTCAGGACAGTTCTTACTGCGGCACTTCTCCAATCTTTAGTTCTTTTAAAAATTGCCACAGAAGTGGTGAACACTTATCTTCAGACAACTTTGTCCAATCATACATATTGTATTTCAATTCCCCACTCATTTCCGAAGATATTACCAGAGGGTCGATCACATGATAAATCATCCCAACTCGGTAAAATGTGTAAGGCTCGCTTTCACCTATTCCTGGAACGTTGTCAACCGTTGTCAAGTTGTCCAAAAGTTTGAGTGAATCAAACGTCATAGCAACCTCTTCCGCAAATTCACGTCTCAGCGCTTCCTCAGGTGATTCTCCAAACTCAATCCCGCCACCCGGAAAGTCTAATAAACCTGCACATGGACCACTCTCTTGCTCAATTAACAAGATTTTTCCATGAAAGATAACTACACCATAAACACCTATTCTAGTAATCCTTTTAGGAAAAACTATCCTCTTAGACTCACCTAAGGACTCTTTTAAAGTTTGTAACGTTTCTAGAGGCTTCAACTGGTTGCCATTCAATTCCATAGAAAATCTACCTTTTGATATTGTCGATATATATGATAGGCTTTCAAACATAACATGAGACAGATGAAATTGCAATAAGCGAACAAGTTATTGACAACAAATACTTAATTTGCGAATATTATGTTTGTGAATAGAAATGTTTCACAAATTAGTCGTTAGTCGTTGAAAGGAGACATATGGAAAAGTTTATGCTTAACTTATCATTTTTAATTCAATCTTCAGAATTATCACTCCTTGCTGCTCCTTTCCACCATCATCATCACAATCATTCTTAAATAACTTTTAGCAACACTTACGAGAACCTCTCGTCAAGAGTGCCTGCTAATGGTTATCTTTTTGCTTATTATTTAAAAAAACCACTTTTTTACAAACTTTGATCTTCGCAAACTTATTACATTGTGAACATCAAAAAATTTTATCTTTAACTTTTGGAGAAAAAAAAATGTCTAATTATTTTATCCGTGGACTTCTTGTATTATTAACAGTTTGTTCCACAATTTATCTTTCAGCTGACGATCTTATCGTTGGGACAACAAGTGCTTATGCACCTTATGTCAGCCTTAACGAACAAGGCGAATATGTTGGTTTTGACATCGATATTGCCAATGAACTTGGCAAAAAACTCAATCGTCGCATAGTCATCAAGGACTTAGGCAGCATGCCGGCCCTATTCCTTGCCCTTAAACAAAACAAGGTTGATGTACTCATTTGGGCCATTTCCATTACTGCAGAGCGGCAAAAACAAATGGAAATGATCTATTATCAAGGGGAAAAAGTGACATCACTGCCACTCCTCTTCTGGAAAGCCTTCCCAGAAAACGTCGCATCTTTAAACGACATGGCCAACAATCCTAAGGCTGTCATTGCTGTTGAAGCAGGATCCTTCCAAGAGAATTTTCTCCGGAGTGTTCCTGGGCTTACCCTAAAGCAAGTAGATAAGGTCATGGATGCCATTTTTGAAATCAAATACGGCAAATCTACAGCAACTATGATAGATCCCTCGTTACTTTCAAAGTATCGTCAACAATTTCCTGAATTAACAATTTTAGACGTCCCTTTGCCTGAAGCTGAACAATCTTTTGGCTCTGGAATCTGTCTAAATAAAAAAAATTCTGCCCTCATTGCTGATATCCGCCAAGCAGTTTCTGAACTCCGCTCTGAAGGCAAAATCGACGAACTGGAAAAAAAATGGGATATCGTGGGTATACCAGACTCTAGTTAAAATTTCCCATTCTGGCTGCGCCAAAGCTCCCGGGGTTGCACGATCGTAAGTCACCCCATATTTCTAATATTGGGTGACTTACGATCGTGCAACCGCGGGGCTTTCGCGCAGCCAGAATGGGAAATTTTAACTAGAGGCTGGTATAAATAACTTATGGATATTGATTATTTAAATCTAACTTATCGTTCTATGCCCCTGCTTATGCAGGGAGCATGGATGACATTGCAAGTGCTATTGGCAGCCAGCAGTATAAGCTTATGCGTTGGAATATTGTTAGGCATCTTAACCTGCAACAGATTGAGATCAAATGCTATAGCCCCTTTTGTAGAGGTTATCACATTCATTCTGCGTGCTGTGCCTTTCTATGTACAATTGCTTATTGTGTACTTCGTTCTGCCAGACTTGCTGAACATTAACATGGAGGCATTTACTGCCTCCATAATTGCACTAGGGCTATGCTCATCGGCATACACGGCTCAAGTGGTGCGCTGCGGCATTAATTCCATTCCTACAGAACAATGGGAATCGGCATCAACGCTAGGTTATTCCACACCAGCATGTCTACGCTATATCATTTTCCCACAAATGCTTCGGAACGTCCTCCCAGCAATAACCAATGAGCTAGATGCTTTGTTGAAAAGCACAGCCATTCTTTCTTCAATCGGCTTGCTGGAGTTAACCAGAATGGGCATGAATATCGTTTCACGAGAAATGGAACCTCTGGCCATTTACCTGACCATTGCCGTATTTTATGTCATCATTTCAGGAGGGATCAATTTGGTCTCTAGATCTATTGAAAAGAGGTTTCGCTATGTTAACAGCTAACTCAATATCTTTGAAAAAAGGACCAAACAAAATAGACATTCTGTCTGATGTCACTGTAGAAATACCTCGAGGCAGCATTACTCTATTTTTTGGTTCCAGCGGCGCAGGCAAAAGCACATTGCTACGCTGTCTAGCACAGCTAGAAACAACTTATGAAGGTGATATTTATTATGAACAAATTTTGCTTAAGAAAGTGCCTCCCACAAAACGGGCACATCTTGTAAGTTTTATATCGCAGTCCTATGCACTTTTCCCCCACTTAACTGTTTTAGATAACTGTGCACAGGTTTTGCAAGTAACCGCACAAGAAAAACCGGCCATAGCAAAGCAGAAAGCCTTAGACAATTTGGCTAGTCTTGGAATGGATGGATATGCACAATCATACCCTCATCAACTTTCAGGAGGACAAAAACAACGCGTGGCTATAGCTAGAGCTCTAACACTCAATCCTGCGATGTTGCTTTTAGATGAGCCCACATCGGCACTTGATCCAGAAAACACACGTATTTTAAGTAAGATTTTGTGCAAATTGAGAGATCAGGGCAAAGGTATCGTTATTGCTACACAGGATATGAGTTTTGTTCCACAAGTGATGGAGCGGGCCTATTTCATGAAATCAGGTTCGATTGCATCAACAGAATCTAGGTTGGCACAGGATATGCAGGCATACGCATCAGGCTAAGCAAGAAAACTTCATGGTAAGAAATTAAACGCAAAGGCGCAAAGACCCGAAGTCGCAAAGAAAGTAGAGGAGAGGAGATTTAATTTTCATTTTGGCTTGAAAAAATATCTTCTTCTTCTCTTTGCGGCTTCGGGTCTTTGCGCCTTTGCGTTTTATTTCTTACTATGAAGTTTTCTTGCTTAGCCTGATGCTCTTGTTAATGAGCCTCAGAGGTCAGCTGTGAAAGTTTTTTGATCTCGCGGCCTTCTGCGTCAAAATTTGAAGAAATTTTACCACAGAGATCACAGAGAGAAGGGGAGAGAATGGGAGAAATTTGGATTGCTTGTGAGAGACTCTTTTCCCCCTCCTTTTCCCCCCTTCTCTCCGTGATCTCTGTGGTAAAATTTCTGTTTATGCGTTAGGTTGATGCCTCATCTTATTTCATATATTTAGCAAAATCAGCCTCTGTTTGGAACAGGATCATATCTGATTAAGTTGTTGCTAGGATCTCGTATTTCTCGGTAGCACCAGGGGTCAGAATTTTCACGCATGAGGCGGTCGCATCCCAGCAGAAAACCTTCAATAAAGCCATGTTGCTGCATAGCTTCAAGAGTATATTGAGAGCTGCTTGGAAAGAAATGACTCCGCGGTCCATCTGCAGGGGAAATAACGTCTTGATGAAATTTAATTAAACGCTCTGCAATAGGTCCTACAATTGGAGTAGGATGTTGTTTTTGCTTTGCTGCTACGAGATAATTGGCAAGGTTAGCATCCTTTCCCCAAGGATCCCCGGAAAGGGTATTTGCTAAACAAAAGAAGAATATAACTAAACAAAATTTGTTCATGTTTCAAGCCGCTCTTTGAGTCGATCTCTAATTTTATAAAGGATCGATTCTTCAAGATCGAAGGGGTCATATGGTGCATAATTTTTACCCCAACGCACATCTTTAAAGACCACTCCACTAAATTCGCGCACTTCTTTGTATCGAGGGACTAAATGGACATGAATCTTTGGAGAAGTATTGCTGAGAGCTGCATAATTCATTTTGTCTGGCTTAAAGAGGTCTTTTAGGGCTGTTTTCACTTTTGAACCTATCAGGAAAAACTCCTCTCTGATTTCTCCATCGATAGCTAAAAAGTCTTCAATACCTTCGTCATTTTTGAGGAGAATAAAGACCCTACCGAGGTAGCATTGATTTTCATGCAAATATACATCCCAATGCTTATAGGATTTTATTTTAAGCTGATCGTAATCCATGATTTTAACCTCTGTGAGCCTGTGAGAAAAACGATATTTGGTTTGTCCCGGCCCTCCGGGACGGTATGTGTTGGTTGGCGCTATCCCAGGCTTCGCTCACCCCTCCGGGGAGCTTTAGCCTGGGCTATTATGTGAACAGACCCTCCGGGCTGTATGAGAAGCCTTTGTTTGAAAATCACTTTTTCACACTGCCCGGAGGGCTGTTTACGTAACAGCCCAGACTGAAGCTCCCCGGAGGGGTAAGCGAAGTCTGGGTAACCGTCAAACAACACATAACGTCCCGGAGGGCCGGCACAATAATTATCAATTTTTTCTGCCTCTAATATCAGATGATCCAATCCATTATGGCTCAATAACTTTCAAAATTTCAAGTTTAATTGAATTTTTTAAAAATTAAGGCATAAATAATCTTTTTCTTATTCCCATTACCTGATTTAATTCAAATTTCTACACTGACTGGAGGAATATATGGAAAATCAAAATATTTTCAAAAAAATGCAGCCTGCAATCATATGGGGAATAGCTGACCTCTATTTTATCTTCGCTGTCACAATAACAATACTGTTTGGAGTCCTATCTCCAGACATGCAAAAACAATTAAACCTCACTAGCGCACATTTAGGTTTTCTTGGCTTTGCATTCTTCCTCAGTTTTGGAGTCACACAGCTACTAACCGGAGGCCTTATTGATTCTTGGGGTCCACGGTTTTCTTTGACAATAGCTCCTTGTATTGCTGCTACAGGTCTCTTTCTACTGACAACTGCAGAAGGATTTAACCAGGCTTTTCTGGCTCAGCTTATTACAGGAGCAGGCTTATCCATTTCCTATGTCGGAGCAATCTATCTTGCAGCTATGTGGTTTACACAGAAATATTTTTCACTCTTAGCCGGCATGACCCTTATGTCTGCAAACATTGTATCAGCTTCGCTAATATCTATTATGGCGCTAGCGGGTGCTGTGGAGGTAAATTTTCGGATTATTACAGGTATTTTAGCTGTTGTAGCACTCACGATGGCATTTCTTTTGTTTCTCATTGTTCGAAAATCGCCTAATGCAAATCAAAACGACAAAACGCAAAAATCACCGTTTTGGAAGGATTTACGTAATCTCCTGCACATTCCTCAATTTTGGCTTGGAGCTATCTATTTCAGCACAACCATCTGCGTCTATTTGGCTTTTTCATCACTATGGAATGTGCCCGAATCTCTCGCCTATGGACACAGTCTTAAAACAGCCACTATGATGAGCGCTACACTGCGTTTTGGAAGTGCATTGGGTGCAATAATATCAGGATTGATTGCAGGCTATATGTCGGGATCTTCTACGATCATTAGATGCTACAGTGCCGGTGCAATACTCTGCGGCGTGGTCTTAATTTATGGCCCCATACTTTCCGTTCCAGTAGTATTCCTTCTGTTTGCTCTTTTAGGATTTTTTTTCGGCGGTGCTGCAATGGGCTTCCCATTTGTAGGACAATACATCCCAGCGACATTAAAAGGGACAGGATTCGGACTGATGGCAGCAATGGGATATCTCTTGAGTGCCTTTATGCAATATTTAATTGGTTTAATTCTAAGCAAGCAGGTTTTAATTGGCTCTGATCCTACTGTAGAGGCATTCAAGATAGCCTTGACACCATTAGTGATTGTGCTTGCAATAGGCTGGTTCTGCTCTCTATGGCTGCGAGATACACAAAACACAGCTTTAAAAAAACAGGTCTGATAATGACAGAAGAATCAACGCCTGATCAGGTACTTTTTATTTTCGGCCCATACCAGATACTTAAGCTCATTGGACAAGGAGGCATTGGAGAAGTTTTTTTAGCCTACGATACCAAATGTAAAAGAACAGTCGCCCTAAAAAGACTCCGCACCGATATTCAAGTTAAAGCAAGTGCGCGTGAGCAGTTTATTAACGAAGCGCGCTACACAAGCCTCCTAACGCACCCTGCAATCATCCCTATTCTTTCAATAGAGTCAGAAGGAGATGTTGTTTACTATACCATGCCCTTTATTGAAGGAACGACTCTTAAGGATGTTCTTGAAGCCACTCAACAACATGCGGATACGAGAGGCTCCATTCTAAGCCTATGCGATATTTTTTTGCATATCTGTCAAGCTGTAGCCTATGCACATTCCAAAGAACTCATCCATTGCGACCTTAAGCCATCAAACATCATGATAGGTTCGCATGGAGAAGTGACCATTCTAGATTGGGGCTTGGTAACCCCTACACAAAAAGAAGAAAACACAGAAAAGCCCGAAAAAGTATCGGGAACAATGGCGTATATTGCCCCTGAGCTTATCTACGGCGCATCTCCTAGTTATCAAGCCGAAATTTATTCTCTGGGGATGATCCTATACCAAATGCTGACGTTGCGCCACCCTTTCCATCGAAATACCATTCAGGAATATCATCAAAAAATCGAAAAGGAAGTGCTCCTCGACCCCGCAGAAGTCGCTCCCTTCCGAAACATACCACCAGCATTATCAAATATTGCACTCAAGTGTCTTGCAGGTACTCCAAAAGAACGCTATCAAACCATTGAAGAGTTACTGCACGATCTTTCTGCTTTTATTGAAGGCGATAACTTTAATGCTAATCCTCTTATTACTGCAAATACACTGTTATCAAACAAACAGTATCCTGAAGCACTTAAGGAATATCGGAAAGTAAGCCGTGACTATCCCCATACAGATGTGGGACGCAAAGCGCTCTATTTGGCAGGAATAGCACTTCTGGAAAAGGCTAAAACAAAGCCATCTACGCAGGCATTTAGACGAGCTTTTATGGAGTTTGAGAAACTCCAAAGCACGGATGCAGGCCCCCTTTCATATTTGGGAAAAGCACTCATCTATCAGGCACAGAAAAAAATTGACGAAGAGATAGCTATCTTTGAACACGCCTTTCACCACTATTCTCAACACCCACTCATGGAAGATTTGCAAATAGCTCTCATGCGCCGTCTTCCTGAATGCACTGCGTGGCCTCGACAGTATGCGTTGCGGTTATTTTTACTGGCTGCGCAATATCTCCCAGCACAAGAGTCAAACGCTGAGACAGAAAAGACCTTGATCGATTTTACAAACCAACTAGAACCCTTTTTTTTTCTTGCAGAGCATGATATATCAGAATGGACTCCAGAATCACGTCGGAAAGCTATTGCCATCCAGCTAGCTTTTTGGTTAGGTAAATCCGATGCAATCGTAGAGATCATGGACGAGGTGCTGCAAACCTCACCAGTTCTTCTAGCGCTCATACAAAATGCTCTTTTTGCTCTTCTTGAATTAGGGGAACTGGAGGTCGTGGATAAAAAGCTGAATACCTTATTTCAAAGATTTCTCGACGTACAAGCGATAGCAAAGTTAGAATTGATTTATAATGCAGTCCTTATACATCAGCAGGGTTTCACTCATTTTGACGAGCATTTCTTTTTAAAAATGCCCAGGTCACTCGACACAGAAAACTTACAACCCCTTTGGCATATTCTCGAAACTGCGCTGAACAATCAAAAAACTCAGATTGTCCATAAAAGCGCCCAACTTTTACAAAATCATTCTCTCTCAGCTGAACAGCAACTGCAGCTTGACTGCTACCGAATCTGGGCTTTTTTATTGGAAGATGAACAATCTGCAAGCGCTCAGGTTTTTGAACAATATCCAAGAGAAGAATATGCCCACAAAGCTCTTTCCCTTAATTTTCTTTATGGTTGTTGGCTTGCTTTAAAAAGTGGAAAAAAGACAGCTCTTCAACACCTTTCTTCTGTACCTTTAGAAGAACAACCCAATTCATGGAAGTCATTGCTTGAAGTCATAACACAAAAAAAAGGGACCCATAAGCATGACAAGCATACTTATGAATCCCCATGGGAAAAGCGGCGGCTATGCCGCCGATTGACCCTATTCTATCATTGTGCAAACAATGAAAAAAATGCTGATAAATACCGATTATTTGAACAAATGCAATATAAGCCCAAAAAATGACTTATATTCTATTATTCACGTTGCCCAAAGCTCTAGCTTTCGATGCGGCCGATTGACCAGATGAAGATGATGCATTCGACTGATCTTGGTTAGCCACCTGTTGCATTGCCTGATTCTGTATTTGTACTTGCTGTTGTGTTGTATTAGTAGTTGAAACTGGCATTGAATTTAACGCATCTAAGCTCGCATCATTAACACTATTCGAACTTGGTACTGGCGTCGTCATAAAAACCTCCTAGTCATAACACCTTTGTTATGCCTAAATCAAATTAACGCTCTAAAGGGATCCTTTCGAGTTAACTACCCGAACTACCTTCCCTTTATATATTCATTATATAATAAAAATAATTTATTGTCAATTTGAGGGGAGAAACTTGACTAGAGAAACGCCTTAATTGTGGAAAACATTACGCACGGTTGCTCAACGTAAGGAAAATGTCCACAATTGTCTATTTTCATAAATTTAGAATTAGGAATTGTCTGGTTGATATGTTCCGCCATTCGATAGGAAATCGGATCAGAATCACCATGCAGAATTAATGTTGGGCATTTGATAGCCGATAATTCGTTAAAAATATTGAATGGTTTAAAGAAAACCTCGCTGCATACTAGGTCGAAAGTTTTTAAACCAGTCAGAATTCCCTGCTGAGGAAGTCTGAAATTCAATTTATTGATATCTTCAGGATTGTATAGATAGGTTTGAAATACAATTTTTAGCTCTTTCTCAACAGTTTCAGGATCACCAGACTTGTAGAGATCTGTTGCTTTAATTAATTCTATTTCATCATGAACAGGCGCAAGGCGTTTTGTGATGTCAGATATGAATTGAAATAATTCGTCCTGCGATGCAGGCATTGTGCCTATTAAAATCAACTTATCAACTGCGTCGGGATGTCGAATAACATACTGCATTGCTAAAAAAGAGCCCCAGGAATGTCCTAAAACTGTTATCTTATCAAAATGAAACGCGTGCCTAATGCTCTCGATATCTTCTACAAATGTGGGTACATTGACTTGTTTTTCTGTTAATTCACTCGTAGAATGTCCACATCCCCGCTGATCATAAAAAACGACCATGTTGTTTTCTGAAAGTTCTGATAGGAAAGGTAATAAATAATCCTGAGATAATGGAGGAGCGCCATGAACAACAATGATCGGATTTCCATTCCCAACATATTGGCAGTAGAGTTGAGCACCGTTGGCAGAAATAACTTTTTCCTGCATTTGGGGCAAAGGTGCGGCTTGACATATATCGAATAAAGAGAAAATGGTCAGCAAGGAGAAGATAAGCTTGTAGAACATAATTTAAACCTTTTTTATGGAAAATTATAACGTATTTTTGTTCTAAATGCAATTAGATTCCAGCAGATTTAAGCAGGCTTTTTTCACAGAGATTATCCCTGAGATCCAATCCCATAATGATATCATCGATATAGCGATCTTTAACTTTCAGTCGATTCTTCAACCTACCCTCTTCTTCGAATCCCATTTTTTTGTAGAAAGAAATAGCCGCGATGTTCGAGGCTCTGACATTTAACTGGATTTTTTCTATTGCATTCGAATTTTTGGCCCAATCAATTAAATGTTCTAACAGAATTGTCCCAATGCCCTTCTTTTGCCACCCAGAATGAACAACAATATTTAAGTCTGCAACATGTCGTAATGATTGTAAGTGGAGCGGCTCTAAAAAGGCGTGACCGACAATTTGAGTTTTATTTTCTGCAACAAAGTACACTCCATTTTTATTTTTAAGAAATGCAGAAATGGTATTGATCACATTTTCATCGGTCAATTCAAAAGGTTGCGAACAAAGGAAACCAGGTTCTTTTGCAATTTCACGTTCTGCATCAGCGATTGCATGGGCGTCAGAGATTGCAGCATGCCTGATTGTTATGTTCATTTGTTCCTCGTGATTTGAAATTAAACCTAACCTAGTACACTGTAAAGTTTATCTTATATTATCTTTACTTTCATGTAAAACCACTCTCTATGATAAGCTAAAGGTTTCTTGTTTTGTACCGGCCCTCCGGGACGGTATTTAGAGGCGGAGTATTCCCAGGCTTCGCTGACCCCTCCGGGGAGCTTCAGCCTGGGCTATTACGTAAACAGCCCTCCGGGCAGTGTGAATGGCTGATTTTCAAACAAAAGCATCCACATACAGCCCGGAGGGCCTGTTCACGTAATAGCCCAGGCTGAAGCTCCCCGGAGGGGTCAGCGAAGCCTGGGTAACCGCCAACCAACAACACCCCGTCCCGGAGGGCCGGCACAAAATGCGATAACAATTGTAGCAAGGTTTTCTACAAAGCGAGATCAAAACTATGATCAAAAATATTCGGATAAAAATAATACTGCTGTTCTGTCTATGCTATGGAAATTGCCTTGCAAATACTCCTGTAAGCCAAAAAGATTCCAAAACATTTGTTATTACCTGCTGTACAGGAGAATTGGGCTCAGCCGCTGCTAGACTGCTCGCACGTGATCATCATCTAATCCTACCGGGTCGGAATATCTCTAAACTTCAGCAGCTTAGTAGTCTTATTAAGAATCAAAATTTTCAAAGGAGAATAGCATGTATCTAGGCTACGTTATCATCTATGTTGCAGACGTTCCAGCGACCATTTCGTTTTACGAAAAAGCATTTGGACTCAAAACCCGATTCATTCATGAAAGCAACCAATATGCTGAAATGGAAACGGGCCAAATCCCCCTTGCATTCGCTGATGAGAAGTACGTGATCAATTCTCATCAGTTTCGGCCGAATAGAAAAAACGAACAACCCGCAGGAGCTGAAATCGCCCTCGTTGTCGATGATGTTGAAAAAAAATTCAAACATGCAGTTGATTCTGGAGCCACTGCAGTTGTAAAACCCATTAAAAAACCATGGGGCCAAACTGTTTCCTATGTACGCGACAATAATGGCTTTCTCGTCGAAATCTGCAATGCCGTAACTGGGTAGAGCTTACCAGTTATCATTCAAAAATAGTAATAATCGATTTCTTCATTTTTCTTTGGACCTATGACTCGCCAGTTGAGACGCAAGCTAAAGCGATCAAAATGAATTTGACCGAAATAGGTATCCCCATCACATAAATGAGAATCGACAGACGTAAGGGAATGCTTGCTTGTTGGCGCAAGGTGAAACAGAAAAACAGGATGGTCTGGACCTCGACGCAAGTGCTCAAGAGAGATGACACCAATGTGACGGTCAAAAGTCCAGCGAAACACATTAGTAAAATTTACCTCATCACCGAGCTTTCCATGCCAACTACCCTTCTCATTAAAAATTAGGGTGTTGTTATTTTCTTTTACAACAACAACGTCCCCTTTTCCTTTTCCATTCCAACCTGATTCCTCCCTGGATTTCGCATTGAAAGTCAACTGCGCTACCTTCAAAAGCTTTTCCCAAAAAGCTAACAAGATTTGGATCTTGTTTTCTTGATTTGCAAGCCTTATCGAAGAATCTTCCTTTACAACGTAGTAATCCTTTTTCTCATGTGCTGGCAAAAGGGTATATGCTTTTTTAAGCAATAACTCAACCTCGGCTATGAGCGGATATGCAGGGTTAAACTGATAGTATCGAGTTTTTCCCTCGTAATAACTCACGATGAGTCCCCCCTTTTCCAAGCGAAGCAAGGCTTTTTGGATAGGTGTAAGGGGTATTCTGAGTAATCGATGCAGTTGCGTGCCATAACATCGTCCATTTACAAATAAAAAAATGAGAATTCTTTGCACACTTTTGTTGCCACAGAGCACTTCAAGCATAAAAATATTAAACCTCGCTTCAATCAGTGTAACCTAGATATTAAGTTATAGCGCTAACGTTGGGCAACCATCGATAATGTACCGCCCCTCCTGCCGAAACAATTGCAAAAGTGCCTTATCATCAGGCCAACGGCCTGACGTATAAAAGCCTAGGGCACCGCCCTAGGTATTATGGAGAGGTTTATTCAGGCTGAAAGTCTGACGTATGGCTATACGTCAGGCTTTCAGCCTGCAGCACATGTTTGTATCACACCTAGGGCGGTGTCCTAGGCTTTTATACGTCAGGCCGTTGGCCTGATGATGCGGCACTTCTGAACATATCATCAACCCCCTAAAGATGCTCTTATTCCAACTACTATCTAATCTTCATAACCTACTTTATAGTTTGTTACATACACTCATTTCCCTATTTTTGATTGAAAACAGAAAAAAATCAAGCTAAAATAATCGATTTCAATCAAAATTTCATAAATTTAAGGAAAAATATGACAGTTCGATGCGACTGGACATTGGAAGAATTGCAGGACTTTTATGAAATGCCACTTCTTCAATTGATCTCGAAATCCAATCTCCTTCATTCCCAATTTCACGAACCTTCAAAAGTTCAAGTCTGCAGCCTCATTTCCATTAAAACAGGAGGATGTCCAGAAGATTGCAAATACTGCGCTCAATCATCTCGCTACCAAACTTCAGTTTCTGCTCAACCTATGATGCAATATGAACAGGTATTAAACGATGCCAAAAAAGCTGTGGAACAAGGAGCCACTCGAATCTGTTTAGGAGCAGCTTGGAGGGAAGTGCGCGATAATAAGCAATTTGAAGATGTCCTCTGCATGATCAAAGGGATCGCAGATTTGGGAGTGGAGGTTTGCTGCACATTGGGAATGCTTAAAGAACATCAAGCAAAGCGACTCAAGGAAGCCGGTCTTTATGCTTATAATCACAATCTCGATACGTCGGAAAAATATTATAAATCCATCATTACCACAAGGACATACCAAGATAGGCTAAATACATTAGATATCGCTGAAAAAGCCAATTTAAGCACATGCTGCGGAGGTATTCTTGGATTAGGAGAAACCCCTCAGGACAGATTGGAACTATTGCTCACTTTAGCTAGACGAAATCCCCATCCCGAATCAGTCCCCATTAATCGATTGAGTCCAATTCCTGGAACTCCGCTTGAAGATCAACCTAAAATTACCGTTTGGGAAATGGTACGCATCATCGCAATCGCCAGGATTGCCATGCCAAAAGCGATGATTCGATTATCAAGCGGACGAAATGAAATGTCGTTTGAAGAACAAGCCCTCTGCTTTGTAGTTGGAGCCAATTCTATTCATGCTGGGGAAAAGCTATTGACGGTAGCTAACACCTCAATTGACAAGGACGAGCAGATGTTTCAACTTCTTGGCCTTAAAAAACAACCCGCATACGCAAAAGGTTGCTCTGCATGACAATGCATCTGGAGAATAAACTAGAGACCCGTAAAAGACTTGGAAATCTACGGCAATTGCAGGTTACACAAGATCTCATCGACTTTTCTTCTAATGATTATCTCGGCCTTGCAAGGTCTCCAAAGTTAGCTGCAGCAGTATTTCAAGAATGGAATGCTCATGCAAGCCACCTCAATGGATTAGGGTCGACAGGCTCTCGTCTTCTCACAGGCAATTCAGAATATGCTCAAGATTTAGAAAATAGGATCGCAACGTTTCATGGCTACGAAGCAGGACTTCTTTTCAACTGTGGATATATGGCGAATGTTGGATTGTTTTCAGCTATTGCTGGGAGTGCAGACATCATCATTTTTGATACCCAGGTACATGCTTCAACCCATGATGGCATTCGTTTAAGCAAAGCTAAGGCATTTCCGTTCAGACATAACGATGTCGAACAGCTTGAAAGTCGACTTAGAAATTGCTTCGTCAATCGAGTTGGAATCCGTTTTATTTGCGTAGAGTCTATTTACTCCACAGATGGCTCAAAGGCACCACTGCCTGAAATCTGTCGACTTGCAACACAATATAAAGCGCACCTGATTGTCGATGAGGCTCATGCTATAGGGGCATGTGGTCCTTGTGGACGAGGTCTTGGAGCGGAACACAATCTTACTTCGCAAGTTTTTGCTCAAATAAACACCTTTGGCAAGGCACTTGGAACACACGGAGCCATTGTTTTGGGAAGCAATCTCTTGAAACAAACGCTCATCAATTTTGCGAGGTCTTACATTTACACTACCGCGCTTCCTTTTCATTCACTTGCTGCAATCAAATGCAGTTACGATCTATTTCCCTCTCTTGAGTATCAGCGAAAGCATCTTCAGAAGCTATCACAGATTTTTCGTGAAGCTTATCCACAGGGATCTTCTACGCATATTCAATCTGTACCAATTGAAGGAAATGATGCTGTGAAGCATCTGGCAAATAAGTTCGCACAACAGGGATTTGATGTGAGACCTTTATTAAGCCCCACAGTTCAACGAGGACATGAGATGTTGCGTATTTGTTTGCATGCGTTTAATA
>JABDBC010000057.1 GCA_013288825.1 Chlamydiota bacterium | reverse complement strand
CAGGGAAATAACGCAGGAAGAACACAAGGCACGACGCGATGAATTATCTAATATTTCGTCAGTCTTTTTTTCTAGACTTCGAAAAAGAAAGATTGAGTCCAAGGAAGGAAAAGTTGAATAGTCCGATTTTAGCTCGCAGTATTTATAATTCAAGAGGAGGATGCATGTAGGAGGTTCCAAATGACATACCTCCTCCGAAAGATGCTGTGATGTTTATCATTAGAACTAATAAAACAAGGCAGACATAGTAAAGTTTGCTGATTCCCATTTGCTCCCTTATTAGTGCCAAAGCAATAGTAAGGATGGCTGTCGATATTCCAAACCACATGTGCCATGTCAGGAAGGTTTTCATAAGGCCTTCATAAGAAACTGCATAGCTATAAATTAGCCCTAACAATGCTGTGAATGGGGATATAATCGCGGCTGAAATGAGCATAAATCGAGAAGAAAATTCGAATATTGGTTTTCTATACCATGCAAACAGGCATTCTGAAATCGCCAGCATGTTAATCAATGCAATTGGGAAGTGTAAAAAAACCAAATGGTAGCTTCCGATCCATTCTGTCCATGAGAGATCTAATTCTTCTGAATCTTGTACGTTTTCGAAAGCAGATTCTGTCTTATGGTGGCCTTCATGAGCCAATACAAGGCAATTAAGCGTGAGAAAGTACAAAAGAAAAAGTAATCTCATTTATGTCCCTTGGAATGAAGGTATTACACGTGGACAGTATGGACGATACAGAAGGGACATAAGGAGGTAATTGCAGAAGTGCGGAATCATCAGGCCAACGGCCTGACGTATAAAAGCCTAGGGCACCGCCCTAGGTATTATGTAAACGTTATTTCAGGCTGAAAGCCTGACGTATGGCTATACGTCAGGCTTTCAGCCTGAAATAACGTTTACATAATACCTAGGGCGGTGCCCTAGGCTTTTATACGTCAGGCCGTTGGCCTGATGATTCGGCACTTCTGCAATTGCCTCCTTAGGTCCTTTATGTCCCTTGTCCCTTCTGTATCGTCCATTACTGGCACATAACTGTGAACTTATTTTAAACCCAACAAATTGTTCAATGGTCTGACGATGAAAAGCCACAAAACTGAATACAGTATTGGTCCAAAAAGAAGCGGGAGATAAGCGTATTGTTGAGGTATACCCACTATTGCTGGGATGTTTACCCAAAAAATTCCGACAGCGGCCACAATGAATCCCAGAATAGCTCCTGTTGCCAGCATGCTAGCAATTTCGTCTTTCGGAAAAGTGTCTTTTGCAAAGGCAATGTATAGAACGTTCCAAATTCCCCAAATGATAGGGATGAAATGTAAAAAGGGGATGCTCAAAACTTGAGGTTTGTCAGCAAGAACTGCTAAACACAATAAAAATGGCAGTAGGGTGCTTGGACAGGCTATTCCAGCAATAAATGCTTTTAAATACTTCATGACATTTCCTTCTTTTTAAATTAAGTGTGCATGATGTTTTTTTTGACCCAATTTATTTCATCTTGAGTAATCGTGTGGGCTCTTCCTTCATATACCTTTAAAGTGACATTGGCGCCAAGTTTTTCCAGTAATACCTTGGATTGTTCCGATCGTTCTAATGGCACATGAGGATCTTGATCACCATTACTCATGAATATGGTTGTCCCTTCGAAATTTCCCTGATATTTCGTTTCATCAATTGTGCTGCCTATTAGCCCACCTGTGAAGGCAACGATGCCTCCATATTTCGCAGCAAATCTTGCTGAAACCTCCAGAGCTAAGCATGCTCCTTGCGAAAAACCCGCGATATAAATTTGGTGCTTGGGGATAAATTTTTCTGTTTCATCAAGTAATTTCTTTATTTCTGCAATCGAAGTAGAAAGATAGGGTTCATTGAGCTTTTTCTCTGCCATAAAGCTGTGGGGATACCAAGTGCCATTTGGGGCTTGAGGGGCAGCGACGTAAAAACGATCATCGCATAACATATCTGCAAGACTCAAGACACCCCTGGTATTACCGCCTCGACCATGAAGTATAATTAATGCTTTAGATGCTTTAGTGATTAAAGGTCCTTGATATAGCACCTCAAAGCTAGTCATCAATCTTCATACCCTTTGATATTCAATTGGATTGGTGGAAGCCTGTTTTCTATTTTGGTTCTATTTTGCTCTTCCCATGGAGGTAGTTTGAGAGACTCCCCAAGATGCTCAAGAGGCTCGTCGATGGCAAATCCTGGTGGAATTGTTGCAATTTCAAATAGGACCCCTCCAGGCTCCCTGAAGTAGATAGAATGGAAATATTCTCTATCTATAACAGGGGTCACATTAAGGCCGAATTTCAACAGTTTTGCACGAGCTTCGAGTTGTGAGGCGTCGTCAGCTGTAGCAAAAGCCACGTGATGAATAGTGCCATACCCTCCAATGCCCCTTAATGTATCCGGATTACAAAGTACGTCTACAAAGTCTCCGTTTTTACCATTAGCGGAAAAGCGAAAACGGTTTCCTTTTTCAGCAACTAATTTGTGATCCATTTGTCCGACGAGTAAACCTGCTGTTTTCTCATAACACTCCTCAGACAGGGTCATGCCGTAAAATCCTTTGATTGCAAATTCGGCAGGAATATTCCCATACGTAAATCCAGGTCTTTCATCTTTCTTATTAGCCACAAGCTCCAACCCTAAACCGTCATGGTCTTCAAAATAAATGACTAACTCATCGAATCGCTGTTGTGGTCCTTCATAATCGATGTTGAATTTATCCAATCGTTTAATCCAGTAATCCATTGACTTTTCTGGAATAGAAAAAGAAGTGACTACGAGTTGCCCTGTGCCTTTTCTGCCTTGGGGAATGTCACGATAAGGAAAAAAAGTGAGGATTGTTCCAGGGGAACCGCTTTGATTGCCGTAGTATAAGTGGTAGACTTCAGGCGCATCAAAATTGATTGTTTTTTTCACTAGCCGTAGTCCTAAAATGCCAGCGTAAAAATCCACGTTTTTCTGTGGATCCGATGCCAAGGCGGTAATGTGATGCAGTCCTGTAACGAGTTGAGTCATACTTCAATGTGTTAGCACAAATGGATCGAACCCGCAATAATTTTTTCAGCAATTCCCTAAGAAGCAAATGGACATGAATGGACATGGACGGTAATGGACTGTAATGGACGATGCAGCACCGTCCATTACAGTCCATTACGGTCCACTACAGTCCATTACCGTCCATGTCCATTTACTAACTGCTTTTTAAAATATATTTTGACATTCCTTTGCATGCGAACTATGTTGAAATTCAGATATGAAAACTATAAAAGGGGCGTGTTATGAATAACAAATATGCTGAGTTTTTGACTCCTCAAAATTGTGCAATCACTTTAATTGATTATCAGCCAGCTATGTATTTCGGAGTACAAAGCCATGATCGTTTGACCATCATGCACAATGCAGCCACCTTGGCAAAAACTGGCAAACTCTTCAAAATTCCAACTGTGCTTTCCACAGTAGCCAAAGATAGCTTTAGCGGGCCTATGGACAGTGTTATTGCGAATGTTTTCAAAGAGCAAAAAGTGATCGACCGCACTTCAATCAATGCCTGGGTGGATGCCAACTTTCGCAAGGCTGTTGAAGCGACAGGTCGTAAGAAAATCGTTGTAGCAGGTCTCTGGACAGAAGCGTGTGTGTTATTCCCCACTTTGGATATGCTTAAAGCTGGATATGAAGTGTATGTTCCTACAGATGCTTGTGGCGATATCTCAAAAGAAGCCCATGAACGCAGTGTTCAACGCTTGATTCAAGCGGGTGCGGTGCCTGTTACTTCTCTTCAATTTCTTTTTGAATTGCAACAAGATTGGGCACGAAGCGAAACCTATAATGGGGTTATGGAAATCTTAAAAGCTGAATCTCCTTATGGCATTCAAGTTGGTTTTTCAAAATGGGCTTTAGGAAGTGAGCATGGTGGATAAATCTATAGACTTGCTTTTATTTAATGGCAAAATTACGACACTGGATAACCAGAAACCAGAAGTTTCTGCCATTGGGCTTAAAAATGGGGCTGTCGCAGCTATTGGCACGGATGAAGAAGTTAAAAAACTTACTGACAATACCACTCAACAGATTGATTTGAAAAAAAGACGCGTTATACCTGGTCTTAACGATTCTCATTTGCATCTGATCCGAGGTGGGCTTAATTACAACATGGAATTGCGGTGGGATGGCGTTCCGTCTCTTGCTTATGCCATGGAGATGTTGAAAGAACAAGTTCGCCGTACACCGCCGCCACAATGGGTCAGAGTGATAGGAGGTTGGTCAGAATTTCAATTTATTGAAAAGAGATTGCCAACTTTGGAGGAGATCAACGCCATAGCGCCAGATACTCCAGTGTTTATTCTTCATTTATATGATCGAGCTCTTTTAAATGCTGCAGCTTTGAGGGCTATTGGTTATACAAAAGAGACTCCTGATCCCATTGGAGGACGCATCGAACGTGATAAAAACGGAAATCCTACTGGGATATTGATTGCCGAACCTAATGCGATGATTCTTTATTCTACTTTGGCAAAAGGCCCCAAACTTAATTTAGGTGATCAAACCAATTCGACGCGTCACTTTATGCGTGAGCTCAACCGTTTGGGTCTTACCAGCTGCATTGATGCTGGAGGGGGATTTCAGAATTATCCTGATGACTACCAAGTAATCGAGAATTTGCATAAAAACAATCAACTCACCATTCGCATCGCTTATAATTTATTTACCCAAAAACCTGGCGGAGAACTCTCCGATTTTCAGAAATGGTCGAAAATGGTTACGCCCTATTCTGGGGATGGAATGTACCGTCAAAATGGTGCCGGAGAAATGCTTGTATTTTCCGCGGCTGATTTTGAAGACTTTTTATATGAAAGACCCGATATGCCTTCCAATATGGATGGAGACCTTAAAAAAGTGGTGCGTTTTCTTGTCGAAAATCGGTGGCCCTTCCGTTTGCATGCGACCTATAATGAAACGATTAGTAGAGCCTTGGATGTATTTGAGGAAATCAATCGAGACGTTCCCTTCAAAGATTTATGTTGGTTTTTTGATCATGCAGAAACGATTACTGATCTCAATTTGGAAAGAATTAAAGTCCTCAACGGTGGAATAGCCATCCAACACCGCATGGCATATCAAGGGGAGTATTTCATTAATCGCTATGGAAAACAAGCTGCAAAAAGAAGTCCGCCGATCCGTAAAATGCTAGAAATGGGCATTCCAGTAGGTGCAGGAACCGATGCTACGCGCGTTGCAAGTTATAATCCTTGGGTGTCTTTATACTGGATGGTGACAGGTAAAACAGTCGGCGGAACTGCCCTGTATGGCGATGAAAACAAGATCGATCGCTTGGAAGCATTGCGACTCTATACTCTTGGTAGTGCGAAACTTTCCCGGGAAGAAAATAATAAGGGGACTCTTTCTGTTGGAATGTATGCTGATATGGCTGTTTTATCTGAGGATTATTTTTCGGTTCCAGAGGATTCTATCAAAGACATTACATCGCAGTTAACAATTTTAGGTGGGAAAGTTGTCTATGCTGCTGGGGATTTTTCAGAGTTGGATCAAGGTAATGCTTTACCTGTTAGTCCTGATTGGTCGCCTGTTGCTTATTATGGCGGGTATTATCAACCTGCTGCGCACAGTCACTGTTCTTGTCATGGTAAGCATGCCAAAAAGGCTTCGCTTGATAACTTGTTGGGTGTGACTTGTAGAGAAGCAACACCATTGAATCCGTGGTCATTTGGCTGTGACTGTTTTGCATATTAATAACGCAAGTTGCTAGTCATCGATGGTTTAAAATGGGGCCAAGAAAGGACGTAAGAGGTAATTGCAGAAGTGCCGGCCCTCCGGGACGGGATGCGTTGGTTGGCGCTTACCCAGGCTTCGCTTACCCCTCCGGGGAGCTTCAGCCTGGGCTATTATGTGAACAGCCCTCCGGGCAGTGTGAAAAGTGATTTTCATACAAAAGCTCCCGCATACAGCCCGGAGGGCCTGTTCACGTAATAGCCCTCCGAGCTGTATGTAGATTGCTCTTGTTTGAAAATCAGTCATTCACACTACCCGGAGGGCTGTTTACGTAATAGCCCTCCGGGCTGTATGTGGATTGCTCTTGTTTGAAAATCAGTCATTCACACTGCCCGGAGGGCTGTTTACGTAATAGCCCAGGCTGAAGCTCCCCGGAGGGGTAAGCGAAGCCTGGGTAAGCGCCAACCAACACATCCCGTCCCGGAGGGCCGGCACATCTGCAATTACCTCCTTATGTCCATTCTTGGCCCCATTTAAAAGCATTGCATGACTAGCAACTTGCGTTAATATATGCTGGTCAGATCAATAATGACTTGTTGTCCTTCATCAAAAGTTAATCAGCCTTTGCTAGAAGTTTAATTAGTTTTCTTTTTCTTTGTTCATCAGAAGGATGGGTCTCAAGCAAGGGGAAGCGCACATCTTCAGAATTTTTAAAATAGATCATATTATTAAATACTATTAAAAAGTTACGGACAGATGTGTCATTTATGAAATCTAACTCACTTTTTTCAATATCATCTGATAGTTGTTTCTTAGTGATGTCAAAAGTTTTTATCCCAGCTTCTAAAATGTCATTACCAAATTTGGCAGCTTCTCTATCTGCTCTATACTCCATTTCATGCCTAAGATGGTTTTCATATATGAGGCTGACTTTTGCCATAGTGCAGCCAAGAATATGTGCAGTAGCATAGGCGAGGCCTTGTCCAATGCCTATGGAGCTAAAATAGGACAAACCAATTGCAGCTACAGAAACATACGTTACAAGGCGAACCATTCCGGTTTTCAATGGAAAGTAAACACTGAGATTAGAATAATCATCGAGAATATCATGACCACACTCATGAAGTATAAAAAATTGATCTACAGAGTTCAATTTATTCTCTTGTTCGATTCGATCAATTGCTTTAGTGGGGAGACGTATAACACAGAAGTTATGAAGAAGAGTTGAACTATCACTCATTGCATAGGCAAAAGGATCCTTCCTTTCTAGGTTCTTAGCCAATGCTATTTTACTACTGTCAATCCCTTTTTCATTTAGAAATTTTTTAACGAGGTCACTTGTTTTATGAGGGACGATCTGATCTGCAAAGAGATTTCTTTCATAGTATGAAGCATTAATCTTTTTTATCCGATGTCTACAGCATCTATTATAAGAGCCTCGAAGGGCTCCAAGTGTTACTGTGCCTGCTGCAAATAATGGCTCAGCAGCATAATTCCAAATGAATTCAGTAAAACTCTTTGCGTAAGAAACAAAACCCATAGCAGCCCCTTATAGTGTGTTCAGGATTGATTGAATTTACTTTTTTAATTTTAACAGTTCAGATACCCCTTCGCTATACGTCAGGCCTTCAGCCTGAGATGTTTATGTGCCAAACCTAGGGCGTTGCCCTAGGCTTTTATAAATCAGGCTTTCAGCCTGAGCATAGTTCTCAGGGCAACGCCCTAGGTTTGGCACATAAACATCTCAGGCTGAAGGCCTGACATATAGTGTAGGAGGGTAATCTGAACTGTTACCTTTGCTGTTAAATGAGTAGCGATTTGAGAAAATTTCTTGCTTCCAAAATCTCAATGAAGCCTTCCCGTTTTTCTCTTTTCAGGTTTTTGACGATCTGAAGGGCAGGCAAGTTGTATTTTTCATGAAAATATCGAAGTCCCTGTTCTGGATTTGAATCAGATTGTTTTACTTCTATTAGTTTTTCAATCTTATCATCTTTTGCTAGAGCAAAATCGACTTCATGTTTCTCTTTGGTTTGGAGATAATGAAGAGAATAGACCTCAGCTTGATAGTCAATCTTTCCAAAGACATGCTTGAGAAGGCAGCCTGCAACAAAGTTCTCAAAGCGAGCCCCACCATTACCATTCACAAGGCCTGTATCAAAAAAATAAATTTTAGGCTCCTTAAGTAGACTTCTTGCAATGTTATTTGAAAAAGGGGTCACTCGAAATATGATATAGAGGGCCTCTAAGATCTGAATGTATTTTTTGACGGTGTTTGGAGAGATATGAACATCTTCTGCAATCGAGGAATACGAAATGGGAGACCCCACACGTACTCGTAAAAGCTCAAAAACCAATTGAATCGCTTTTATATTGTGAATATCGTCAAAATCTAGAACGTCATGTCTTGTCAGACTATCGACATATTGTAAGCGCCACCGATTGGCGTCTACGAGTGTTTCTGCGAAAAATGGTTCTGGAAACCCACTCCTTTCAAGAAAATGATCGATCGAGTAAGGAACATCCATTTTTTCGCACTCAGCGGGAGAGAGGGGCATGAGGCGATGAAGGAAAAATCTGCCAGCAAGAGAATCTCCTACTTGGTTAAATATTTCGAGTCTTGCACTACCTGTGACCAAGATTTTTTGATGAGGAAGTTTGGTGTCATACACACCTTTTAAATAATTTTTCCAGTTTTCCATCTTGTGGATTTCATCAAATATGAGAAGCTCAACGGAAGGAAGCCAGGATTCCTCTTGAATGATTTTGCGATCCGCCAGACGATCAAAAGATAAATAAAGCGAAGAATTAAATTCTTTAGCAATAGCCTTTGCAAGAGTCGTTTTGCCAGCTTGTCGAGGACCGGCAAGCAGAACCATTTTTTTATTTAAGTCGTGAATAATGGGTTGTTTTTGTGCTCTTTCCATGTTGACTATTTTGCAGTCAAATGCGAAAAAGTCAAGACTTTTCCGCATTTGACTGCAAAATAGTCATTTTTTAACGACCAGCATTTGGGGAACTATCCGTCTATAACTTTTAATTTGATAGGAAGTTCCAAATCAGCCGGTATAACAGGATTGTCTTTATCGATAGTAGCCCCCATTTTAATAGCGGCTTCAATCAGTTCTTCTTTACTAACAGCAGAAACTTCATCATCAAGATCATAGCAATGGTCCGTAAAGAAGGAAAAATCACCACTGAGTGGGTCTAAGAGTGCACCTGGAAAATAATATGGAATTGGGTCGGCAGTCAGACATCCAAAAGGAAGGGGTATTTTTACTTGGTAATTTGACATGTCGATGTGTTCACGTGTAATGCCCTGTGTTTCGAGCACTTTTTTTTATCAGCCTAAAGGACCCAACATTTGCCCGAAATTGATTATTTCAGCAAAATACCCTTCTGCACTAACTCCCTCTTCCACGCCATTTACATGAATTAAGACGGGACGAATAGACATTATTCCTTGAGTGTCGAGATTCGCTACTTTTTGCTGAACTTCCTTGATGACATCCGCTTGGATTGGATGTTTTGAAAATTTGATTTCGCACACATAAAGTGTGTTGTATTTTGTCTGAATCATGTAATCAATTTGACAACCAGCTCTGTGCTTTGTTGGTTTTTGAAAATAAGGACCATCACAAAGAATTTCGCTTGGGTGGATATTAAGAACGTCATATAAAGTTGAGCGATTCTGCAAGACAAGATTTTCAAATTGCAGTCCCATCACAGCTTCCCATCCAGAAGTCACTCCGAGTGGCCTGTCTTGAAATGAACCTCGCAAAATGCTCTCTTTGTTAGGTGCAATGTATTTTAGGTAAAAGCGAATATAATTATCAGAAATTCTGTACTCACTCACCCTAGTACTTTTTGCCTTTCTGAGATCCCATGAATGAGAACGTCTTAAAAAACCTGCGGCAATAAGGTCATTCAGGTATTTACTGAGTACGCCGCCTTTTACTACACCTAATTCATTGCATATTTCAGCAAGAGTTGCGTTTGGACTCTGACTCAGGCATTCAAGTATTTTGCGATACATCTCATTTCTACTGGAAAATAGATCGTGAAAAATCTGATCAAATTCTCGGAACAAAAATCCTTCGGGAGTAAAGCAAAGTTGACGAATCAATTCTTCTGCATTAATGCTTGGGACGATATTTTCCAGATAACGGGGCACGCCTCCTGTGACAGATAGCACTTTGAATTTTTCATACGGGGAAATATTCTTGGTATGCTTACCCCAAAATTGATTGCATTCGGACAGACTTAATTCCTCTAAGGCAATCACAAGATCAATTCTTCCGACAAAGCCAGTGCTGCTTAAGATGTTTTGTTCAATCCAAGAAGATACAGATCCGCAAACAATTAAAATAAGTTGCGGATTCTTTTTAAAGTATTGATCCCAGGCGATTTTTAATTTTCCCAAGAACGTAGCATCTTTCATGCCTATCCAAGAAATTTCGTCTAACGAAATCACGACTCGTCCTTTTTGAGTGTGATGAGCTAGGTGCCAGAAAAGGTCGCCCCAATCTTTGCTATAGGGAGTAGGAATGTGAAAAATGCGTCCGAGTTGACGGGCGAATTCATCACGCTGATCCTGCGCTTTGATGTGAGGGGCGGGAGGTAAACCTGACAGAGAGACAGTATTTGTATTTTCACAGAATTTTTCAATGAGGCGACTTTTACCAATGCGACGGCGGCCCTTAATCACCACAAAGCTTGCTATGTTCTTTTTCCACAACCCATTAAGGCGTTCTAATTCCCTTTTGCGTCCTACGAACATAAATAGCCTATGGTGTTTTATTGTAGAATAGCATGAAATATGATTTTGGTGCAAGATTTTAGACTCAACAATCTATCACCAAATCGTCAAATTTGCGTTTTGGTGATAGATATTTCATGTTAAAATCTATCACCAAAACGGTGATTAACTTTGGTGCCGGCCCTCCGGGACGGGATTATCGGCTGGCATAACCCAGGCTTCGCTTACCCCTCCGGGGAGCTTCAGCCTGGGCTATTACATGAACAGGCCCTCCGGGCTGTTTTCAAAGTCTTTTGTTTGCTGAACCGGCTAGGCATGTGCAACACAGCAAATAACAAACCGTGCAAACAGTCCGGAGGGGGCCTAATTGCAAACCGTCCCGCCATATGCAGCACAGCAAATAACAGAGGTTGTAAACAGCCCGGAGGGCCTGTTCATGTAATAGCCCAGGCTGAAGCTCCCCGGAGGGGTAAGCGAAGCCTGGGTTAGTGCCAGCCAATAATCCCGTCCCGGAGGGCCGGTACCAAAGTCGATCGCCGTATAGAATAGTGATTTGTCAGGAAATATCAGTTGGCTTATCGGGCAAGAAACCGCCGGCTTGCATCCTCCACATATGGGCGTAGTGCCCTCCTTTGGCTATTAGCTGATCATGCGATCCCTCTTCCATCACTTTGCCTTGATCAAAAACAAGAATTCGATCCATTTTTGCAAGCGTTGAAAGACGGTGGGCGACAACAATAGTTGTCCTG
The DNA here is from genome assembly GCA_013288825.1 of Chlamydiota bacterium. Lineage (GTDB taxonomy): Bacteria > Chlamydiota > Chlamydiia > Chlamydiales > Parachlamydiaceae > JABDBC01. Next base: position 5,583 of record JABDBC010000057.1, on the reverse strand, counting down.
TTTTGCATGAGCTGTTCCAAACTCTCTTGAATGAATTTTTCCGTCACTGAGTCGAGCGATGATGTCGCCTCATCGAGAATAAGAATAGGAGAGGCAGCCAGCATCGCGCGTGCAATGGCAATTCTTTGACGCTCTCCTCCCGAAAGCTTAGTTCCCCGTTCTCCCACAAGCGAGGCATAACCGTGAGGGCTCTTTTTGATAAATTCATCGCAATGAGCCATTTTAGCTGCTTGGATGATTTCTTCTTTTGATGCCTCGATATTTCCATACTGGATGTTCTCTTCCAAAGTGCGGTGAAAGAGAAGGGGATCTTGTGGGATGAGAGCGACCTGTTTATGTAGGGAATCAAGGGTGATATGAGCAATATCCTGCCCATCGATCAATATTCTCCCTTTACCGATTGGGTAGAATCTCAAAATTAAGTTAACAAAAGTCGATTTTCCAGCTCCAGAATAGCCTACAAGCCCTATTTTTTCTCCACCTTTGATATGGACATCCTTATTGTTGAATAGCTTTTTATCTCCATATTGGAAAGAGACATTTTCAAAAATAATTTCTCCACGTGTAACAACAAGAGGCGGTGTTTGAGGAGGGTCGACGACATCTTGTGGATCATTCATAACCGACAGCGCCTGGCTTGCAATCCCAACAGATTTGAAAAACTGCGGCATTATATCCCCAGCAATCCACAAGATCATAATGACATTAAAGGTCGTATTGAAAACTTGGATGACCTCTCCGGTGGTAATCTTGTTTTGGGTCCAATATAGAATCAGGAAACCATTCACCGTAATAATGCCTACTATAAATAAGAGGGAAAGGGATAGAAGCATCAACGCAACATAGTATTGTGCCTCATAGTGTTTCTGTTGTTCTATCTTTTGGAAATTCGCGATGCGCAGGTGCTCAAATTTAAAGCGGGAGAAGAGATTTACGGTAAAATTATTTGTAAAGCTATCAACAATTTTCCCTGCTAGCGTGCTACGCACTTCACCATGAATGTTAGAATATTTCACACATTTTGCAGTGAAAAAGAAGCAGATCGCAAAATGGAGTGCAATCCAGATTGCCAAAATCAGGGCAAAGAGCGGATTGACTTCCGAAAAAAACAGAAGTACTAATACACACGAGGTCACAGTAGGAAGAAAAATCATCAGATTTTGAAGGATGGATGAGATCTGAGTCGTCATGTCGCTAATTTTATTAGCAAGGCTCCCTGCAAAGTGTTCGTTAAAGTAGTTGGGGGAGTGGTGTTGGATATGATCGAACATCTCCATGCGAATATCGGCTTCTAATTTAGGAAATGCGCGGGCACGAATAAAGTCGCGAGTACGGAAGCAGACCTCAACACCAACCCACAAACAGATTCCGGCCACCAAAAGCCATTTCAGAGCCCCCCAGGCATCTGGTCGATTCGTATCATAGTTTGTTAGCGTGTCTATAATTAATCGCAATAGATAAGGCCATACTGTTGAATCGATTGACCATGTGATGGAGAGAAAAAAAATGAAGAAGAAACTCCAGCACTGCTTGCGGACTAATTTCCAAATAAAGGAGATGAGACCTTTAACGGGGATTGGTGTAGGATTGATTTTCATTTAATTGCCTTCTTGAAATGAGGTAAAAGTAATCTCTTGCGATAGCTCCAAAGTTCCTTCTAGGCTTACAACAGTTCCTCCTGCTGCGCAGAAGCCTTTTAACCTGCGCAGACCCTCTGAGGTTATGTGTGGAGTTAAAACTATGAGGTAGTCCAAACCATCCCATTCCGTGGTTAGTAATGTCTCATGTATAATTCTAAAGGAAACTTTTTTTTCCTGTAATGCTCTTAAAGCATTTTGCAAGTGTTGTCCTTCGCTCAATTTCATATGGTAAATTGCTTGAGGCAAGCAAACTCCCACTTTTATATTATTCGATCCTTGATTTGAGTTGACAATGGCATGTGAAGGCAATATCCCTTCAGTTACAAACCTTCCAATCCCATCGATCTTTTCTCTAGTGATGAGCTGAGTCAACAGCAATTCTTCATTTATTGTATTTGTATTTAAAAAAACCACTGGCCATATCCCAGCGGGCAGTCGTCGTGCTAGTAGGGACAAATAATCTGTTGCAACATCGCGACAAAAAAGCTTTAAAAGATGGGTTCCTAAAGGGCTTTTTTTCAGAAGTGGCATCGTAATCATTCCAAATGCCTTTGCGTCTATCTCTAATTCAGAAGGCAATCTGGAGATCTCTTTGTATTGATTTTGCATCCATAATTGTAATCGATGGTCTTGCTGGTCATCCCACAAGAATTCTTCTTCGAAATTGGCGCTACCTCGAAATATACACAAGCCTACGGTATGCTGCTTAAACTCAGTCCAGAGGCTATCTCGAAAATGATCTAACGAGAGACCCAACGTTAAAAACTGTGGTTGATCGCAAAGTGGAGCATATAATCTAGAAAAGAGGCCTAGATCTATTTCCCACAGGATTTTCATCCTTTGCGATATTGCTTGGATCGCACAATGCCTGGCTTCTTTCCAATTCAAAAGAGCATCTGCACGACCATCGAGCAAAATTCTTACGGTATTGTATGACGAGGGGATCTCCAAAAATTTCTTGGAATTTCCGTAAGGTTTCTCAAAAATTACTGGAAAAAATGGCTCTCCATTAATTTCTGGGGGATCATCGATTAAGTTATAATTTGTCATAATATTTTTTGAAATTTGTGATGTCTTATAGTTTTCCCTTTTTGTCTCCAAAGTTGACCAAAATAAGAATAACCATAATCCGATTCATCTGTCGTATAAAAAGGGTCTGGGTAAGATGCTACAAAATCGGGTTCGCGCAACACGATTTTTGTTGTCCATTCTGAATAAGAAGCATCATCTGTAACGAAGACAAAGTGACCTTTTGTTTCCATGATGCGAGAAATTTCACTCATAAAATCGGACTGAATAATACGGTTTTTGGCATGTCGAGTTTTTGGCCATGGGTCTGGAAAATTAATATACACCACTTTCACGCTATTGCAAGGGAAATAGAGCTTTGTGGTGATATGTCCTTCGCCACATACAATAAAGAGATTGCTTAAATTGTGCTTTTTTACTTTTGCCCAGATTTTTCGAGTCCGAGGGAATTTTTGCTCCACAGCGACCCAGTTAATGTCTGGGTTTGCTAAAGCTTTGCCAGCAATCCAATCCCCATTGCCGCTGCAGTATTCGATGTGCACAGGGTTGGTATTGCCAAAAATACGCGTGTCATCCCATCCTGGAAAGACAAATCCAGATGTATCACATAAGGCAGGAACGTATAAGACCCTATCCTCAATAAGGATTCGTCTTTCATTCCAAACAAAAGGTCTTTGTAAAGTTATTGAATTCATTTGAGCAAGTATAGCATATTAACGGGCTCATTTTCAATCAAATAAGGAAGGGACAAAGGACCTAAAGGACATAAGGGACGTAAAGGACAAAGGACCTAAAGGACAATAAATCATCTCTCATCGTCCTTTTTGTCCCTGGTCCTTTACGTCCCTTATGTCCTTTAGGTCCTTTGTCCTTTCTTTGCGTCTTTGGTTTATGCTTTTGCGATCGCTAGGCTGCCCCAATCTGATGTGTATTTGTCCGAGCGGTTTGCACTGCGCGCTGCCCATGCAGAGTTGATTCCCATTGCTCCATAAAATACCGTGTTTTTTCCAAAGTGTGCATTTAAGGCATCTAATGTATCGGCTAAGTGGCGTCTTTTGGGATCAATGCTGCCTAAAAGAAGGTCTGGGATAACTAGTTGCTCAGGAGTGAAGTCTAAAAGAATGACCCCACATTTCTTATAGCGCATTCCTTGATGGAATAGGGCGTTCACACCACGTTTAGCAAGGCTTATGATGTACGGAGTATCGTTTGTAGGAATGGGAAAGGGCAGTGTTGTATTAAAAGTTTGCCTTACATTTGTTTTTGAATCGATTAAAGCCTCTAAATAGACACTGATGGCCTGTGCGGCGCATTGTTGGTCTCTTAGTTTGCGGCATGCGGAATCCACGTGGGTTGCAACAGCCTCTGCGATTTCAGATTTGCTTGTAATCACAGCTCCAAATGATCGTGAACAGGTAATGCTCTTTTTAGGCTGCGCTTCTTCTAGTTGTAAGCAGCTGATTCCTCTCAGTTCCCAGAGGATCCGTTCTCCATACACTCCCATTTTTTTGCGTATCATCACAGGATCTTGTTGGCGCAGTTCTTCCGCTGTATAAATTCCCATCGCATGCAATTTTTTCATTAATTGGGTGCCAATTCCCCAGATTTTTTCTACAGCAAAGTCCTTCAATATCTGATCTTGAACCTCTTTTTCGCAGATGTCAAATATGCCATAAGAGCGATCCTTTTTAGCAAGATCATTGGCGATTTTTGCCAAAGTCTTTGTAGGTGCGATGCCAATGGATGTAGGGATGCCGACGCATTGTTTAATATTGCGACGCATTTCTATTGAAAAGCGTACCAGTTGCTCTGGAGGCATATTTGCAAATGTTAGGAATGCCTCGTCAATGGAATAGATTTGTATATCTTCTGCCGCCTCGCTTAACAAATGCATGACTCGCTGAGACAGATTTCCATATAATTGATAGTTTGATGAGAACACAAGGATGTCATGGGCTCTGCAAAGGTCCTTAATTTTGAAAAAAGGCTCCCCCATTTTAATGCCAAGCTGTTTGACTTCTTGAGAGCGAGCAACGACACATCCATCGTTGCTAGAAAGCACAAGAACGGGACGGTTTTCCAATGCAGGGTTAAAAAGCCTTTCACAAGACACGTAGAAGTTATTGCAGTCAACAAGAACAAAGGTGTTCATAATGATGCCTATACATATGCTTGGACGTTTATACTGTATGAATGACACTCGTAACGACGCCCCAAATGTGGAGCTCAACCCCTTCAGAAATTTCTATGGGTGCGTATGCATCATTTTCAGCGACTAAACTTACTTTGCTGTTTTGAATATGCAGCCTTTTTACAGTTAACTCACCATTGACAACTGCAATGACAATTTTTCCGTGGGTGGGTTCAATGCTTCGGTCCACAATCAGAATATCGTTGTGGTGAATTCCTGCCTTGATCATAGAGAAACCGGAAACTCTCAAAAAAAAGGAAGAGGCGGGATGTTTAATGAGAAGCTCATTTAAGTCCAACATCTGCTCAATTTCATCCTCTGCAGGCGATGGGAAGCCTGCTGTCACTGAGGATTGATAGAGCGGAATTCGATAAAAGCTGTTTTCAGATAGCCTTAAAACTGTTTCTATTTCGCTGATGGGTATTCGGATTGGTTTTGTTGCCTCACCAAATTTGCCAGACCCGCGAGGTCTGCCAGCCCCAGCTCTTCTTCCTCCACTAGGCATATCTTCCTCCTGATTGGCTCCTTTTTTGAATACTGAACGAAAATCAAAATAAAATCAAACTGAATAAAAACTTATAAGTTGTAAATTAAAATTCTGAAATTTTATTTTTATTCGGTAACTAATTTGTTTTTTGTGATGAAGTGCTGCTTCCCGAGTTTTACGTAGACGTAATTTTCATTTTTTTTCTTTTTTTTCTCGTTTTGTAGCCCACACCTAGG
>JABDBC010000056.1 GCA_013288825.1 Chlamydiota bacterium | reverse complement strand
GAGGGGTAAGCGAAGCCTGGGTAACTGCCAACCAACACATCCCGTCCCGGAGGGCCGGCACAATGTTGCCGGCTTCAAGTCAACGCAAAGGCCCAAAGACGCAAAGAAAAATTAGGAAGGAAGGAATAAAGATAATTAAGGATGTGTGATATGGAATGGAATTCTTTGCGTCTTTGGGCCTTTGCGTCTTTGCGTTGAATTATTTGAAAGAGATGGTGGTTATTGTAAGAGTTTGGGTTACTCTTTTTTGGCGCGGGCATGGTTGTCCACGCGAGAATCTATATATGCTACTGCCTCATCTTGCGTATCAAACTGCAAGGTTTCTACTTCATATGTCGATCCTTCAAAGTCACTCAGCTGCATATCTCTGTAATCCTTTTCTAATGCTTCCCTTGGCATAGATCTTTTCAGAACTGTAGCTACGTATACTGGTTTGTCTGTATCATTCCCTTCTGCATCTTTTGCATAAAATCTGTACACTGTACTGTTTTCGGTAAATATTCGATCGTCGGTAACTTGAACATATGTCCTAAGGCCTACTGGCCCCTGGCTCGGTTCTATCAATAGACTATTAAAACCATGTAAATACAGAGAGGGATATAACAAAGAGGATTGTTCACAGAGAGTAGTTATATTTTCGGCAAATATGTCTCCGCCTCCTAAGCCCCTTAGTGTGTCTACTATCTCTTTTGTTTTCTCATACTTTGTCTTGTCATCGGGCATTTCTGAACTTCTTGTACGAACGACACTAGAAGCACCAATATCTAAAACAAAATCACTTGTTCTAGTCACATCAACGTAAAATGCCGAAGTATATCCCAAAGGTTGACCACTAGTTGCATCTAAAGCAGGTTTATGCAATGCGCCATATGTAACTGTCTTCATAACCTGTGCTGCAGCTTCCGCTGGAGGAAGAATGCGCTGTTTTTCAAAAACATTCGGTGGTGAATCCCATGTGCTTTCTAAAAACCTTGCCGCTTCTGCTTGTGTTGCAAAAACTGTATAATGCGTCACCATTTGGGCATCTTGAAGATCTGCTTCACTAATTCCCACATCATCTGCTCTATCCATAATTGTTCGAGGTATTGTTATTTCAGTGGATGCTACTGCAAATGACGAATCGGCATCCGATTCCATGGGCTTCATTTTAAATACTGTTGCAGTTCTAGAAAACACAGAATCTGAACTGACGCTAGAATAACTCGTCCCCATGCCCCCGTGCGGTAAAGTTCCTGTTTCCTTTCCAACCAGCATTGTAACTTCGGCTAAAGTACCTTGAGAACTAATATAAGTAAGATTATGCAAAAGTGCAGGAAGACGACCGCCATCTACATGAACCTCTTCACCTGAACTGCCCTCTTGAGCTATTTGTCCAGCAACATCGTGAATAAATTTAAGGGCGTCATTAGCCCTAACTGGATGTTCTTTCGAAGACTCTCTCCGAGAAAAAGACACATTTTGTTCTGGGAAATCTACTTTGAGTTTTGGTGATCGAAGTAGATTATCCTTGGAATATTGTTGAGAAATAATTACAGGAGCATGTACCTCAGGGCTATCGCTTTTTAATTCTTTTTCCTTCTCAGATTGTACTGCCAACTGTTTTTGCATTTCTGCTAATTGTTCTGGTGTCCTAGCAATGGTACCAGAGTAACCATCAGATGATAATATTGCCTGCTCCCGATGCTCGCCTCCCCTACTTCGAGAGGAGGTCGGAGAAGCCACTTCCGCTCTTAATAACGCTTGCAATAGCTTAGGGGCTTGAGGATGTGCCTTCGCACTATCTGAAAAGCGCAGTTCTTCAATTTTTGGAGCCCCATTTTCCAAGGCAATGCGACATGTCACAGAAGCAACTTGACTACTTCCTTCTTTGGTAGTCACTGTTATCGGGAAAGCAATTTCTAAATATTTAATTGTTGTGACTCCCGGCGAAATTTGATCATATGCAACATCCACTAATTTGGGGGTAACCTTGCAAGGAACACTAGCCATCATTCTTGCTAATTCCGGTGATAATTTGGCAATAAAACCCGGTTCTCTGCATGCCTGCAAGACAGGAGCCCAAGATGCCTTATCATCTCTAGTTATAAACCCTAAAGCCGAATCTAACCCAGACCCCTCAATTTTGCGAGGAAGTCCCTGACTGAGCTCTGCTGTACGTTGCTTTAAATGTTCCTCTAAAGAACTTTTAGCTCCCGTAGAAACAATTTCAGGCTTAGCCATTTTAAAACTTTCAAGCGCTCCTGCAGTAAGAATACTTTTTCCAATCCTATCGATAGCTGCAAATTCTTGCAAAAGGTGCTCGTCATGTTTTTTTACTGCCTGAGCAAATCGTGAAAAGAAACCTCCAAAAACCGAAAGAGCAGTTGCCATTGCGCGCAAAGCAACCCTTGGCCATTCATTTCTCTTAGCAATTCTCGCTTCAGTCTCAATAAATACTTTAGCAGATATTTTTTCGGCAATTTTTTGATATTCTCCAGGCTTACTCTCTTTACTCCTTGCCTCCTTTAGATATCCATGTGCATGTTCGGCAATAGCAATTACCGATGCATTTTTAAACTTCTGTTCTAGCTGATGTGATAAATGTTGAATGGATTTATAACCATATGGAGGAGGAGGTCGAGGTTGTCTTGAAGGAATTGAAGAAGCTGCTTTTGTTTCGCCATCAATAGGTGGTCTGACACCATCTACACCCCTAGTCATAAAAACGACCTCTTTATTAACAAATACGTCATAATTATATTATATCATATTGCAATTAATTATTCATGTTTATTAACAGTTTAATTATTATGTAAATTAACTAATTTTGAAGAAGGGACAAGGGACGTAAAGGACATAAGGGACATAAAGGACAAAGGACGTAAAGGACTGGGGAATAATGCGTTAAATCATTTTCGTCCATTGTCCTTTAGGTCCCTTATGTCCTTTACGTCCCTTGTCCCTTTATGGTCTAAGACCGAAGAGTCCACCGCTTGAATGGCTGCCGGCTGCACTTTCGCTGGCGACCAAGATAGGAAGCCTTCCATTTGCAAGGGCTTCTTTCCAGATTTTAGTTTTGGCAATGAATAGGGGTAGGTACTCAATAAACTTTTCAGGAGAAAATTGGCCAAGGGGAAACTTTTCAAATAAAACCAGATGACCGGTAGGTTTGCTATAGGCAAAGATCCCATATCGTGGAAGGGGCATTCCATTCCATTTGAGGGCTTCTAAAAAGAGGTCTTCGCGGTATTTACCCACGGGAATTTCGCCAAAATCGGTCCCGAGGATCAAATCTTCGCCCAATTTTCGTTCTAATTCGATCTGAATCTGAATATCATCAGGGTATTTTATAAGGCAGCTGTTATTCGCATCGGGTTTGAGGGGGATATTTAAAGCCTTACCGACTTCCTCAAGTAAGACACCAAATCGATCTGACACCATAGTATGTTCCTCCTCTTAAGTCACTTTGCCTTCTTCCTCGTCCTCTTTTCCTTCACCTTCCTGTTCTTCGCCCTCTTCTTTACCTTCTTCGCCTTCCTGCTCTTCTCTCTCGAGTAGCTCTTCTAACTCATCTTCGAGCTCTTCCAAAGCTTCCAATATGGCCAAATAGAGCTCATCCCTATGCTGCAACGACCTATAGATTTGATTTGCAGCAACCTCACGTATGGCATCCCTAAATTGGCTCAAAGCAATGATTTTTGCTTGGATCCATTTCTCTATTCCTAAACGCACTCCCGTCTGCAATACTTTGTCCGGTGTTGGATATCGTTCCCCCGTCAAAGCCATAAACTCTTTCGACATGGTCTCAAAATTCAACTCAGAGGGCACTTCTAACCCTTCTCTATTAAACGATTTTGTCAGCAGTCCCATGCGGAGCTTAAAGAATCGATAGACGCCCAGAATAGCTTGCAAGGAACGCGTTTCAGATAACAAGCGGTGCAACTGCCCCCTTGGGATTGAGGGTCCTTTCGACTTCAAATCTGCCCCTAAGGAATGCAATAAGAAATCGACGACTTTTTTCAATTCCTTAAAGGCATATTGTTGTGATAACTCTTGAAAAAGTGTCGAAGAATCGCGTGGATTCCCGGTGATATTGCGATACATATCGCGAAGATTGGTGGGGCTACCTAATCCCTTTTCTGCTGCTTCTCGAGCGTGAGTGCCAATATTGCGTCCTGCGGTAATTTCGCGTCCCGAACGTTCTTGCAGGGCTTCTTTAGCCTCCTGGACAATCTTTGCCATATCTCCCTCAGTTGTCTGAGCAAGAAAGTCTAGCACTTCATCGGCTAAAGTGACATCGGGATAATAGTCGTTCAGCAATTTAAGGAGGTCGTCCTTAGTCATGTCAGGTTTTAGGAGTTCTCTAAATCGGACAAGAACAGAGGCTTTAAGTTCAGGATTGCGTTGTTGAAATTGTTGTGCGAATTCACTGATGTTTTTAATTTTAGAGAGTTGTTCTGGCCTGTCGCCGGCTTTTTGGGCTTTAGTAAAGCGAGCGCGGCTATTTTTTATGCTTTTTTGAGTTCTTTGTAGACGCGCAAAAGGGTTGACGGATTCCTCAAGGCCCTCTTGCAAAGCCTTACTTGATGTGATTTGTTCGGCGCCAAGCTCTTGCTGCTCCTCTTTGGCAACTTGTTTCATTGCCTCCAAGGTTATATTCACAGATGAGTCTGCGCGCACATGTTCGAATTCTGGCATAACTATCTCCTGAAGAATCAGGCGTTACTTATGAGATCTGAATTCTTCCCAACGGCTGTATGCGAATTTCGGGTACAATTTCCTGATATGAAACGACAGATATATCTGGAAATTCCATTTCTATAAGCTTGCGAACGAATCTGCGTACGTCGATTGCGGTCAGCAATACCGGGGGCTGTCCTCCGGGTGGTGGTGGTGCTACGGTATTCCTTACTCCTTGTAAAATTAACTGTACTGAGTCGGGATCAAGCGCTAAATAGGACCCCGCAGAGGTTTGTTTGATGGCACCCCGCACCATGTCTTCAATTTCAGGATCCAATATATATACTGCCAGTACAGATTGCCCTTGGGAGTACTTGTAGCTAATATATCGTCGCAGTGAGGAGCGGACATACTCGGTCAATAGCACTGTGTCTTTTTCACTTTGCGCCCATTCGCTTAATGATTCAAGGACTGTTCGCAAGTCTTTAATGGAAACCTGCTCTTGTATGAGTCGTTTAAAGATATCGGTCATCTTTTGCAGAGGGATCAAACGGGTCACTTCTTTAACAAGATCGGGGAAGGACTTCTCCACAAATTCCAACATCGATTTCACTTCTTGGATTCCGACAAACTCATTCGCATAGTACCTAAAAAAATAGGAGAGATGTAAAATCATCACTTCCAACGAGTTCCAATACTTAATTCCTGCCTTATCCAATAGCTCCTTATTTTTGATTTCCACCCATAGTGAGGGTAATCCAAGGGAGTTTTTATACGATACGAAAGGTAAGTTATAACGAGTTAAATTTGCCTCCGATTCATTTGTCAAGAAGTAGTTCTCGACGACTTTTCCTCTAACCACTGGCACTTCGTTCAAATGGATCGAATACTCATCTTTATCCAACAACGGGGAATCTGTCCGTACGTGAACGCCTGGAAAACGCACTCCCAAGTCGGCATACAATGCTTGTCTCATTTTCGGAATCATCTGATCAATAAAGCTCTGTCCCTTCTCCTTTTGAATTTTCTGAATCTGAATACTTAGCGAATTTCCACATTCTAAAACGACGGGCAGAGTAAGTGCATAATTATCAATGCCGCCGCCAGTTACAACTTTATGTCCTTTAACCGAGGTCTCAACGCTAGAAGGGGCTCCTCCACTATCAGTAGTAGTCTGTGCTGCGGCTGCCTTGCTTTCTCTCGACCAGAGTGCATATCCAATGAGTCCAAACGCTGCTGCTAAGATCAAAAACGGAGGTTTCGGAAACCCTGGTATCACCGCTAATCCCATCAAAAATGCTGCGGCAAGCATTAAAGCTTTAGGTTGCTTTAACAACTGACCCGAAATTTCGACTCCCAATGGGACATCTGATCGTTCACTTGTGACCCGAGTGGTAACAATACCTGCTGTCGTTGAAATCAATAGAGCTGGAATCTGCGATACAAGACCGTCACCAATGGAAAGGAGCGAATAGGTCGTGGCTGCATCATATGCGGGCATCTGATGCATTGCCATCCCAATAATCATACCGCCAATGATGTTAATGAGGGTAATAACGATACCTGCAATGGCATCTCCTTTAACGAACTTCATGGCACCATCCATCGCACCGAATAGTTGGCTCTCTTTTTGGATGGCGGCGCGTCTTTCGCGCGCCTGATTGGAGTCAATGATACCGGCGCGCATGTCGGCGTCGATGCTCATCTGCTTACCTGGCATCGCATCCAATGTGAATCGGGCAGCGACTTCAGCAACTCGCTCAGCTCCCTTCGTAATCACTATAAACTGTACAAGGGTGATGATTAAGAAGATAACACCCCCTACGACAAAGTTACCTCCTACGACGAAATTACCGAACTGAAAGATGATTTCTCCGGCGTTGGCCTGAAGCAAAATCTGGCGGGTAGATGCAATATTAAGTCCCAGTCGATATAGCGTAGTTATGAGGAGTAATGATGGAAAGATCGATAGGTGTAAGGCACTCGGGATATATAGTGCCACCATGAGAAGCGCTACAGAAACAGAAAGGTTGATGGCAATCAAATAGTCGATGAGATGTGGTGGAATGGGGATGATGATCATGACCAAAATCCCAATGACCAAAACGGCAAGAACAATGTCGCTCGAGCGGGCAATAGCATCTAGAGAGCGATCGCCGCCTAATCGTGCGGTAATTCCCTCTAGTATTTTTTTTAAAAATCCCATTTATTACTCCAAATCCTCATCATACTGATAGCTTTCATCTGTATTAAGTGTTTTAAGCCATTTCAAAATTCCTGCAATTGCACCATAGGCGCCTTCGGGAACATATTCATAAATATCCCCTTCTTCCCACAATAGGTGGGCCAGGGAGATATTTCGAACGACGGGAACGTTATATTGTTCGGCGATTTTGACCATTCTTTCGGCAAGAGCATCTTGACCCATTGCCAAAATATAGGGTGCGGAATCAATTTCCTGGTTATATCCCACTGCGACAGCCAAGTGAGTCGGATTTGTGATCACGGCTTGTGCTCTTTTAACGCCTCCTGTAGGTCCTTCTTGATAGGCGATTTCTTGCGCAATCTGTTTGCGTTTCCCTTTAATCTGCGGGTCGCCTTCAGTATTTTTGTATTCCTGTTTGACTTCGAATTTTTCCATCTTCATTTCAGTAGCGAAGTTTCTTTTTTGGTAAACAAAGTCGCACGCAGCAATGATGATGAAGAATAAGCCAACTTTGATTACTACTTCAAGAACAAACTTATATAAAATTATCAATGAACTCGTTAAAGGCAATGAAACGGTTTGCACAAGCACAGGCAAACTCGAATACATGACATCGTAAATAATATAGCAAGCTATTCCAATTTTAAGGCAGGATTTTATGAGTTCAACTAATGTTTTTAACTTAAACTTAGCCTTAATATTTTGCACGGGATCGAATTTTTTGATGTCAAACTTGAAAACTTCAAACGTAAAAACAGGTCCCACCACCAAAAAATTGACAACGACTCCCATCAAGGATACAAACCCTAGCACGGGTATACTCGTAAGAAAAATAACCGACGCTGACTCATAAAAAACTTGCGGGATAATCGTTGTTAAATCATTTTCCGATGCTAAATGAAATGTATTAATAAGAAAACTACCCAGATATCTATAAAAAAACTGGGTAGATTGCAAAATTACCCAAATCGAAACAATAAAAGTAAAGGCCGATGGTAAATCTTGAGCCTTTGCTACTTGCCCCTTTTTTCGAGCATCGCGCATCTTCTTCGGCGTCGCTTTTTCGGTTTTTTCTGCCATAACTTCCCCAAATGCAGGAGACTAAGTGCGAGCTATAAGGACAGGAGCAATCTCTTGGGATGCGCCCACAGCAATTTCATGCGATATTTAAGCAGATTCCTGCTACCTTTAGTATAGACAATAATTAATTGTGTTGTCAATAAAAAACTATGTATTTGTCATTAATAAGACTTATTATTCATATGTAATTATTCATCAATAGCCTGTGTGCAAAGGACATAAGGGACAAAGGGACATAAAGGACATAAGGGACCTAAAGGACGGCGTTATTGTCCTTTAGGTCCCTTAGAGGTAATTGCAGAATCCCGTAATCATCAGGCCAACGATATTGGTTTGTGCCGGCCCTCCGGGACGGGATGGGTTGGTTGGCGTTTACCCAGGCTTCGCTTACCCCTCCGGGGAGCTTCAGCCTGGGCTATTATGTGAACAGCCCTCCGGGCTTTATGTGGATACTTTTGTTTGAAAATCAATTTTTCACGCTGCCCGGAGGGCTGTTTACATAATAGCCCAGGCTGAAGCTCCCCGGAGGGGTAAGCGAAGCCTGGGAAAACACCAACCTACCCATCCCGTCCCGGAGGGCCGATACAAACCAATATCGTTGGCCTGAAACATTGGCATTTCTGCAATTACCTCCTTATGTCCTTTATGTTTTATGGCCGTGTTGAGTTATGCATCGACTTTAATGCAGTTCCCGGATAAGCCTTTGTCAATATTTGGGCCGCATTATCCCCTTTGTTCGCCATTTTCTCCGCATCGATAATCGAAATATTCGAATCAACAACAGGAGAATCGATCGGGCGTATAAAATCCCATTGCGCCAAAAATGGAACAGCTTTTTCTTCTTTGCCGCTTCCCGAGCGACTCATAATTAAGGATCGAGATCCGTTTATCGCTTTATTAATAGGCGTTTTCCGATCCACTACGGCATATCCATGGTAGCCTATTTTTTGACCATCAACATCCCAATAGGGGCTTTTGGGGTTTTCAATGTGATAATAGGCATTTGTCCTAGCGACGATAGCCAGAGCGGCCAGTGTTTCTTCCGATAGAGGTTCACGAACCATCGGATTCAATAATGAAGCTAAGTAGTCTTCAATCGGCACTTCATTGACAACATTTATCTGCCCATCGACATCATAGACATAAACCAATCCTTTGTACTCAACGCCATCTACGACAGTTGTCACGCTAGCATCGTCAGGAACGATTTTTATCTGATGCAATCCTGGGAATTCTTCACCCCATTGCAAACCACCCTTCAAGGCTTGAATATATTTCCTTTTTCCAATGAATCGCGTGCTGACATGTGTATTGTCATTTGGATCATAGAGGTGATACTTGCCTTTAACCTCGACAACAACTCCTGGGCGATCATTGACAACAAGGACTCGGATCATAGGAGAGGACACGGGGCCATTTTTTTGAAGAAGAAATTTTTCTAATACTCCTCCCTCTGCAACATTACAAAAGGGCAATAACGCAACAATTAACATTAACAATTTCTTAACCATAACATCTCCTATATTCCTTCAACTTTTTGGTAATCTTTTCGCATGTGTTGATACGCCAAAGCTGTCGCCTCGCGACCACGCGACGTTCGTTTAATAAAGCCTTCCATGATAAGAAAGGGCTCGTAAACCTCTTCAATTGTCTCTCCTGTTTCACCTACTGCAACTGCAATTGTATTAAGTCCCACAGGCCCGCCATTATAGTGCTCTATAATCACTTGCAAAATCTTTTTATCCATCTCTTCTAAGCCACGATGGTCAATGGCAAGTAACTGCAAAGCTTCTTGAACGACTTGTTGATTGATCCTATTGTTCGCATGTATTTGGGCGTAATCGCGGACCCAGCGCAACAGATTGTTTGCTATCCGAGGCGTTCCTCTCGAGCGTTTTGCTATTTCTGCCAATCCCGCCTCATCAATTGTCAGATTCAGTATGCGACTTGTCCGATGCAAAATCTTTTCAATCACAACGGGTTGATAATAATCCAAACGGCATGTAAAGGCAAATCGGGTGCGCATTGGAGCGGTAATCATCCCCATACGCGTTGTAGCACCTGCAAGGGTGAACTTATTGAGCTTCACCTGCACGCTCCGTGCACTCGGACCGCTATCAATCATTAAATCTAGGGTAAAATCCTCCATTGCGGAGTAAAGATACTCCTCAATGACGCGGTTGAGACGATGCAGCTCATCGATAAATAAAACGTCGCCTTCTTTCAAGTTGGTAAGGACTCCAGCAAGATCTCCTGGGCGCTCAATTGCTGGGCCTGAGGTTGCCACGAGGTTGGTGCCCATGGCCTTAGAGAGGATGTTAGCTAAGGTTGTTTTGCCAAGGCCTGGTGGACCGCTAAAAAGACAGTGACCCAAAACATCGCCTCGTTGTTTTGCCGCTGTGATGAGCACGTCGAGGCGTTGACGGATTTGATCTTGGCCTATGAATTCGTCGATGGATTGTGGGCGCAGAGGGACGTCAAAGACAACGTCAGCTTGCGCAAGAGAGGACTCGATAAAATTCTTCGTCATAAAAACATGTCAATCCACGGGGGTACGGAAATAATTAACATATCACGAACGCCTATAATTTGCTATGCGAAGAAGAAAAGTAACAGGATATGCATGCATACGCATCAGGCTATGCATAAAACCTCTCAGTAAAAATTCAATGCAAAGGCGTAAAGAGAATGTGCAAGTCAACGTCTTAGTAAGAAATTCAACGCAAAGGCGCAAAGACGCGAAACCGCAAAGAAAGTAAAGGGGATTATTCTTATTAAAAAATACTTTATTCTTCTCTTTGCGGCTTAGTGTCTTTGCGCCTTTGCGTTGAATCTCTTACTAAGACGTTGACTTGCATATCCTGTTACTTTTCTTGGAGGTCTAATAGTCCTTCTTCCATTTTAACATCAGGTGGGCATCAGCATCATCACCCACCTCGGCCTGCACCTTCACATGTTTCATCAATGCAGCTTCAATGGCTATCCGATTCGTCTCCGCAGTGATACTCCGGTTTACAGAAACTAAAATTCCATTCGAAATATATTTTCCAACTTGCACTGAAACCTCATTAGCAGACTCCCCTTCTCGGTTAATGTCGATCCTATCTATGCCAATTTGGTTGCGAAACTTTGACAACATGTCGGGTTGACTGTTTTTAGAGCTCAAATCAGTTATTGATTCGTTCAATTGGGAACCCTGGAAGGGGCTAATATCAGATGTCCCGCTATTGAATAAAATCCATGAAAGGATTTCACGCTGTGGAAGTGGGGGATTTGACCTGAATGTAATGGAAGGATTAGTTAATGCTCCTTTCACAATAACCTCAGCACGAATCGTATCCAAATCTCTATGTGCAATGACATAGATACTTGTCTTTTTTTTTGGGTCTCCAGCAAATGTAATCGTACCCTGATTGATCTGGAAAGCCTTTCCATTCAAATTATATTCCCCATTGATGATCGAACAGCCTCCATTCAAAAGCGGCACGTCGGTTGTCCCGCTTAATAATGCCGAACCTTTCCAATCTGACTTCCAATTTTCGCCTGTAATGTGTGCAGAAGGCACTTCAATTTGCAAATTCAGACCTAAGGGCCATTCAGAAGTAGAAGCTTTATAAATTGTTGGTGCTTTTGTATCATTGGGCTGATTGATATAAGTCACCGCAACAGTATGAATAAGCTCAGGAATGCTCTCTGGCATCGTAATGCTCAACGAGTTAGTTGTGAGTTTTCCATCAATCACACCCCCATGTGCATTGCCTTTAAATGCAAGCGGCCCATTGCAAACACCAGAAACATACTCCATTGGATTGATAGGGATTTTATTTAATTGAAATTCCAAATTAAAGGGATATTCCTGCTCAGAAGCCAACGAAAAAGTACCTGCCCCTGTTATGAATCCTTGATTTGCGGCCACTGCATGCAAACCTGTTAAAGTAAGTGTATTTCCTGAAATTTCAATATGACCCCTTCCTTGATGTACTCCTGCACCTAAATCTAAGAGCTCATACACCCCATTTTCTAAATCTGCGGTTCCTTTTAATTGAGGCTGATTAAGGGTTCCAGCAACATCTAAAACAACACTAAGGTCTCCTGTAAAATTTGTCGCAGGAGTTGGCAAAAATAAATCGATAAAAGTTTCGACTCTTCCTTTCATAATTGCATGGAGAGCCACCTCTTTGTCTCTCAAAAGCTGCACTGAAAATGGGGTCATCGACACATTCACAGGCAATTCTGCTACAAAATCAACAGGATGCAATCCCTCACAAGTCACGTGGGTGCTACATTTTATTCTATCATCCTTCAAACGTATCACAGAAGTCAAATCCATCGGTAATGACATAGACACTAAGGCTTCTTGAAATTGAATATTTTTTAATGCAAGCTGCATATCTCCTATTGAGCCCTGCTGAGATTGGCTTAAGGTGAGCTCAAGAGACAAAATTCCGTTGAAGGGTAGGTCTTGCTGATAAACTCGAACGATATCAATAGGAACATCTCTAATCTGAACAACACTATGAAACTCCTCTTTAGAAATTTCAAACATTGTATATAAAAGCCCATCTTGGATATGGAGAAGAAGTGGAGATAGGTTTTTTTTGTCAGGAGTCCAATCTAAAGTAGCACTATCGCTTAAACGATAGGGATAGCTGCCAATATTCCCCTCCAAACTCTCTATGAGAACTTGTAGCTGGTCAGTTTTGTATTCCCAAGAGCCCTTAGAATAGACTTCATATTTACCATTTCTGATATCGCGACAGTAAAATGAGAATGGCCATCGAATCGTTTGATGATCCATATATGTGTTAATTGTCCAATCTAATATTTCCCATTGACTGCTTTTTATCTTATGACAACTCATTGTAAATGACCCTTCAAGGGTATGCATCGGGTCAACTAAAGCAATTGCCATCGAAACATTTTCAAAGATATACTCATCCATTTTAATTTCTGGAGCATGCAGAGAAATATCTATAGCCTGCTTATTTCCCTCTACATATAGCCGCGACTTCACAACAAATGGACCATCCACCGGCGATGAACCAGAAATAGGAAGAAGACAAAGACTGCTCTCAAGCTCCCCTGAGAGTTCTCCATTTATTCCATAATTTTCCAAAGAAAGTACGCAATTACCCGCCAATTTCTGCCCTTCAAACGATATCTCGGCAGTTTCAATATTTAATGCATGGATCAGGTCGGTACTAAAAGATGTGGTAATAGCTAAAGGTTTTTGTTGATAGCCGCAGTTCAGCTCCAGCGCTCCAATGAGTTGTTGATTATCCCACCGAAATGCCCCTTTCGTGTCCACTTGATCAAAATGATGATCACTGATTTCTATACTGGGAAAAGAAAAATTCCCTTCTAAGATTGCAATCAAGGGATTCCCCTTGACGTGGCAGTCAAAGTGAGTTTTTTCAAACTTTGCAATGTTTTGAAAATCATCCCCTTTCACAATTCCCTCTAAGAAAAAGTCAACTTCCTGCGTCTCTAAGCTAATTTTGCCCCCGCCTTCAAATAAGAATGGTCCCACAACACCGCTCAAAGATAAAAGTTGCAGATTATCATTCCCATTTAACTCAAATCCTGCCGTTAATTGCCCTGACAGCAAATTTCCATTTGATTCAGGAATAAATATCGCATGCAACAAACCATCTTGCAGCTGAAAGGTTTCAGAAAATTTAGCTTGTAAGTATAACCCATAATCAACAGAATCCCCCGAAAGAATCTCAGAAGCAATAAAGCTTTTCGGGGGTACTTTTAAATGCAGTCTTCCATTCCATATGTTTCCCTCTTGAACCAAGGATGCTTCTAATTGGATTTCAGAAGTAGTCTCTGAGGACAATGCAAAGATGCCAACGATTTGCCTTATAATTGGGTCAAAAACAGCTTTTCCTCTTACTCGTATCGGCTGCTCTTTTTCCCATACCTTCTCAAAATGACCCACTTTGTATCGACTCAACAACTTAGGAGATATCCACAAATGATTAATGTCCAACTCATTGAATCTAAGCCCAACGTTTTTCCAAGGTATTTCACCAGTTGAATCAGAATTTTGACTTTGATGATCTGAATGCACCATGTCGTAAATTTTCAATTCCGAAAAGTGGGCTATCTCAAAAACAATATTTTGCTGAAACAATTCCCAGACATTCATTGAAAGCGCTACTTGATGAGCCTCTAAGACAACATGCTTCTGGTTACTAACGACGACCTTTTCAGCATTCAACTTTAATGGAATCGATAGTTCTACTTGCTCAAATGCAACCTCCCAACCTGTGTGTCGACTCAGTTGCTCGTTAAGATAAGCTAAGGTTTTTTGTTTGAGATACTCTTTCTGCGACAAGAAAAGGATAAGCGCAACTATACATGCCACCCCGAAGAAAAACGAAAAAACTGATAAAAACCGCTTCATACATTAATCCAGTCAAATTTCTAGTCGCACAGCAATGGACAAAATGGAGATGGACAGTAATGGACCATAGTGGACTGTAATGGACCGTAATGGACGATAATGAATCGTCTATTATCGTCCATTACAGTCCATCTCCATTTTGTCCATTGCTGTGCGTTCTTGCATGTCAATACGCCTGTCCAATGCTCAAATAAACCTGGAAACGATGGTCTAACTTTGGCCTTCGGTTCAAAGGAACTGCAATATCTAACCGAAATGGCCCAACAGGTGTGTGATAACGTATCCCAAATCCCACTGATTGTAATATCTTATGATTAATTTCGGGTATTATCGATGCATAAACATTTCCAAAATCATAAAATGCCACCCACCCAAAATTTTCTGTCGCCCTCACCCTAAACTCTGTTGAATAGATCATCATCGAACGCCCCCCAATAGGCTTGTCACACTCTCTTAAAGGACTTACCGTCTGATAACGGTATCCGCGAAGAGTGTTTTCAGATCCTTCATAAAACCGTTCTGAGGAAGGTATGGTTCTTCTGCTTGATCCCCATATCGATCCAAACATCATCTTTGAGGCAATGACATACTGTTCATCTTCTGTCACCGGATAGTATGCTGTCAGCGTAAGAGTATTAATGCAATAAGCAAATTGGGGGCTCAAAAACTGCACTGTGGGAATAACCTTTAGATTCATCGTATACCCCTTCGTGGGATCTAACAAGCTATTAACATTGCTCCAACGCAGCTGGAAGGGAGTTTTTATTAGATTATATTCCCCATTGACGTCTGAACGCGTATCCCGCAGCCACTTATACATCAATCCGTAAGAAGTCCTCATGTTTTCTCGCACCTGCCTTTCAATCATACCTGAAAGGCTAAAAGATGATTCCTTATACCCTTTTGTGGACTCATGCCGCAGCTCAGCCAGCCATAGAAAATCTTGTTGACGCCGTAGAAAATCAGGTTTGAGATAGAGTAGATGGACTTCTTGGTCATCATACCACAGTTCTGTATCCATTCGAATCTTTTCACCAACGCCTCCGATGTTGCGATGTTCCCACTCAGCAGTAAGGCCAGGACCCCGCTGAGTGGCATAAGCCAAGCCTGCACCTATACTGCGATGCTTTCCTTCAATGACTTCGATTTTCATAGGTAAGTAACCGTTCTCATCTACAGTCTCTGCATGAGTTATGCCTATTGAACTAAAAAGCCCACTCGCTTCAATCGCATTTTGAGTGCGCTCTACCTTGCTTGGATTATACTTTTTACCTGGGTGCCAGTATAATTTATTGATGAAGAACTCTTCTTTTACAGTACAATTTCCGATGATTTCCGTTGGCCCAAAAAATGCCTCTGGGCCTGCATCGACATATAATTTGACAAAGATCCCTTGTACAGACTGGTCTGCAATGACATCCTTTTTTAAGATCATCGCTAAAGGATATCCTTCGCTTTCAAGTTTTTCCAGAAGCGCTTCTTCGGCATTAAGAATCTTCTCAGGCAATGCTGGAGCCCCTAAAGTAATCCCTAAACATTCTAATGAAATGGATTTATACAAAAGAAGAGTTTTGTCGTCGTCACTTGAGGGAACTATTTCGAATCCCTTAAATGGATAAACGGGTCCCGTGTCAATCTTGACTACGACAAAAGGAGGTTGTAAGTCAAATCTATAATCGAAGTCAATAATTCCATTATAGAAGGCTTGACTATGTAAAACTTGCAAAAGCTTCTCCACATCCGCCTCAGCACGATGTCTTAATCCAGCTTCAGTAGAGGGTGGAGAATTCTGTCTTTGAACTAACTGTGAAGCAGATTTTAAAGTCGACAGCATGTCAAGAGAGAGATGCCCTTCAAATTGCACTTCATATGCATCCAACGAGACAAGTCTCATTGGACACAATAAGGCAAGCAGCAGGCAAGAGAATCGTAAAACCCGAATAACAAGACTCATATTGTCTCAAATGCCTAAAGGCTGAAGTCCCTATCACTCTGAAATATAGAGCCCTATTATCGATCAACCACTTATTTTCAGCAAAACAATAACAATATATATTACGTATGTCTGCGCATACGAGCAATCTGAGTATAATTTTGTTTAATCACAGCCGAGTGGCCGCTTATTTGTTGATAGTAAAAATGCTCCTGGAAATTACTGTAAACGGGCAAATGGGCGCCCTTGGGAAAAAGTCCAATGCGAATTCCCTTGTCAGCTATTTTCGATGCGCTTAATGAGTTTTTGTACTCAAGATGCTCAATAGCTTCGACGTATGCTTTTTCCCCGATTCTTCCTGCAAAGGCCTGATCATCATAGTAGGCAAGCTTTTTGCTCACTAAAGCATTGTGCAGTTCAAACAAAATTGAGGCGATCATCGCCCCTTCAGACTGGTTAGCATCATAATGAACAAAAACAATTCGATTTGCGCTATCCCAATAAGCTCCAAATTCTCTCGACAATGCAGTGTTCACAGCTCTTACTTCTATTCTACCTTCAGATAAAACGTTATCTATTAATTCTTTTCCTTCAGGGAGTTTTTGTATCGTGGCAATACTTTTTCTCAACTGAGGGGAACTAATAACAGATGATGGTGATTGTCTAGTTTGATTTTCTAACGAAAACAAACTCAAAGACATAGACAGAGCAAAGAATAAACAAAATAATTGACTTTTT
>JABDBC010000055.1 GCA_013288825.1 Chlamydiota bacterium | reverse complement strand
TCTGTTTTATGCTACAATGACATTATAAACCTTAGGAGGTGTGTTATGAAGGACACAGTACGAGTAAGCTTTGACATTCTTGCTGAGGAACACATTCTTCTTAAAACGGGATGTGCTCAGCTAAGAATTGCCATTAAAGATTTTTTACATGAGATGATGCTAAAAAGTCTGCAAGAGCTCAAAGAAAAACAATTACAAGATAGATTAAAAAAATCAATTCAACAATCCAAAGAGGGCAAAGTGAAGAGCAGAGGTTCTTTTGCTAAGTATGTTGAAGATGAGATTTGAGCTCGTTTTCACGGAACATGCTGATGAACAAATGGATGAACTTGAAATGGCAAAAGACAAAAAAGCTGTTGTGAAAGCAGTGAACAAGATCTTAGGTTTCATGGAAACTAATTTGCGTCATCCATCGTTACATACACATAAATATGATGAAATGACAGGGCCCAATGGCGAAGACGTTTTTGAATCATATGCCCAAAAAAAAACCACAACCATTTTTTTTTCAGGTGTTTACGTTTTTTTAATCAAAATTACGTCTAATAATTAAATCACTAAGAATTAAACTTAACTTTTTTAAATTTTTCTGTTTACAATCAATTATATACTGTATATAATTATTACTATAACATAATTAAACAACTAAAAAGGTTGATTCATTATATGCCAACTAACATAAATTTTCTTAAAGCATCTTTTTGTAGTCCAACTGGAGAACTCATCCAGTTGTTTAACAATCTATGTGAAAATAAAAATGGACTTGAATCAGGGATTATCAAAAGAGTTGCTGCATTAGCAATTATCGTATTTGCAATTTTTGATTCTATCATCGGAACCTTCTGCGTAGTACTTTACCCCTTGACCTTATGGGATAAAGAAGAAGAAGGTGAAGAAATAAGAAGGTATGCCAAAAATCTCACGGGTTCTTTATCTACACTATTCTACAGTTTAACAACGATCTTTACAGGAAGTTTACCTGGAATTCATTACTCACTACACGGTGAGGGAATTGGCAAGGCATTAAAAGAAAAAATTCTCGTTCCAATGCAACAAATAGAATCGAATATTTCAGGTTACCACAAGCCTACAGATCCCCAAAAAGTACAGATTTTTACAGAACAAACGACATTCTTATCAGAGAATAAAACTATTTTTTCCAAAATTATGAGTGAGCTTAGAGCTGAAAAAGATACTATTATTGAACTCGAATCTCTATTCCAGACACTTGCCCATCAGATAACAAAAAATAACAATATCAACTGTGAAATCCAAACTGTGTATATTAAACTCATACTTCAGACTTTAAATGACAAAAAAATTGAAATTCCAGAAAAAATTGTAATAAGTGCATTAGAATCTGAACATGTTTGTAAAATTATCCTAGAATATGATGTCAATCCTGAATTCCTCAAAAAAGATATTGAAAAACAATCTCCAGAAATTAGAGCTCTGCTTGTTGAAAAACTACTGAAGGGTGGGATGAAACGTGATGATTTAAATGAAGTAACTCGTAACGAAACAGATGAAAAGCATGTGTATGACATAATTGCAGGAATGTTATAAAAGGGAAAGGACGTAAAGGACAAAGCGATGCCCTAATAGCAGAAGTGCCAAATCATAGGGATAAATGGACATGGACCGTAGTGGACAGTAATGGACCGTAGTGGACAGTAATGGACCGTAGTGGACGGTGCTGTATAGTCCATTACTGTCCACTACGGTCCATTACTGTCGATGTCCATTATTTCTGCATTAATTAAGTAGCCAAGTACTCTATGATGCATGTCTGGGCATTATCACCAATGCGGTGCAGACTGTTCTTCACAATTCTTGTGTAACCGCCTTGGCGATCAGCAAAACGAGGTCCAATCTCACCAAAGAGCTTTTCAATCACTAGTCGATCTTCGTTATAAGCACTTGTATCGCCCTTCTTGACCAATCTTTTCTCTTTTTCAGTAAGAGTGTTATACCGAATCATCAACTCAGATATTGCTCTACGACGAGTCGCTAACGTGTTTTCTTTTGCCAGTGTCACCATCTGATCAGCATAGCGACGAAGAGCTTTTGCCTTTGGCACAGTGGTCTCAATGCTTCCAAAAGTAATCAGCGACTTCAACATGTTTGCAAACATGCAACGTCTATGTGATGAGGTTCTTCCTAATTTACATGTATCTTTTAAGTGTCTCATATCTCTCCCCTACTCCTCATCTTTCAACGAGTCTTTTTTGCTTTTTTTACGCTCATCTTGCCATTGACGAATCTTCTCTCTGACGTTTTCTTGCGTAATTCCGTATTTGTTCAAATCCATGCCAAGATGAAGATGCATCTCCTGCAACTTAGCTTTGATCTCATTCAACGACTTTTTACCGAAGTTTTTAAACTCTAACATTTTTCGCTCTGGAATCGAAACGAGCTCAGCAATCGTTTCGATATTAGCTCCAGAGAGGCAATTCGTCGAACGAACAGAAAGTTCAATTTCATCGATGCGCAAACAGAGTTTATCAATAATATCATCGTGATCCGCTTCATCATCCCCATCACCAGAATCAAAATTCAGCATGTCTCCTTCGACTTGGTCAAATACTTCGTAATGCTTGCGTCCAATTTGTGCAGCAAATGCCAAAGCTTCTGTCGCAGTAATGCGCCCATCGGTGCTTACTTCGAGAATAAGTCTGTCAAGATCGGTATCTTGTCCAACGCGTGTGTTTTCTATATAATAATTGACGAGACGAACAGGAGAAAAGGCAGCGTCAATTAAAATTTCATCAGAGGCTTTATCACGAACCACGTGCCTTTCAGAAGGGACATAACCACGCCCAAAAGCGATGCGAAGGTCTATTTGGCGCTTCATGGGTTTGGTGACTGTAAACAGATGAAAATCTGGATTCACCACTTCAAATTCACCTTCTTTTATGACATCGCCTAACGTCACATCATACTGACCCTTATTTTGGTCTAGCATGTCTTGAGTGACTTCTAAAGTTGTGGTAATAAATCTGGGTTCACGCGAATAGGCTTCTTCTGCCATGGGAAGTTTGCGCAAGAGGGCACCTTTAAAATTGAGGATGATATTCGTCATATCCTCAATGATCCCTTCGATAGCCATATATTCGTGGGGGATACCCTCGATTCGCACCGAAATAATTGCAGGGGCTTCAAGAGATGAGAGCATCATACGACGCATAGAATTTCCGAGCGTGTGTCCAAAACCTCTCTCAAATGGCTCTGCAATAAAACGCGCATATGTAGGGCTTGCAGTTTGCTTATCGACGGTAATTGTCCGAGGTAGTTCAAACTTGCCGTATTTGACTGACATGATGCTTCTCCTAAATGATTGTCAATTGAAATTACTTACTAACGCAAGTTGCGTTTAAACTCTTCGTCGTTTACGTCCTCGACAACCGTTGTGCGGGACAGGAGTTGTATCGCGAATCGCTTTAATTTCCAATCCTGAACTCTGTATGCCACGGACAGCAGATTCACGACCTGCACCAGCACCATTCAATTCGACTTCGACTTCACGCATCCCGAGGGAGGCAGCGCTTTTCCCAGCATCTTGAGCAGCTACAGTTGCAGCAAATGCGGAAGATTTACGCGAGCCAGAGAAATTGACTTTCCCAGCGGATGACCAGGTAATGACGTGGCCAGCAAGATCCGTTATGACAACGATAGTGTTATTGAAAGTTGCTTTTACGTGGACGATGCCTGAGCTGACTTGAAAGGAAGATTTTCTCTTCGGTTTGGCAGCTTTCTTTGTAATAGGTGTATTAGGTGGCTTTGTTGTCAAGGGTTCCTCTCTTATTTCTTCTTGTTAGCGACTGTTTTACGACGGCCTTTACGAGTTCTAGAATTTGTCTTGGTGCGTTGTCCACGGCATGGGAGGCCGACGCGATGACGAAGCCCTCTATAGGAGTGGATGCTGACCAATCGTTTGATGTTATTTTGTACTTGACGTCTCAAATCGCCTTCTACGGTATACTCTGCTTGCAGTAACCCGTTCAATCGAGCAATTTCATCTTGCGTGAGGGCTTGTGCACGCACATTTGGATTTAAACCAAGACGTTGTATGATCTGATTAGACAAATGTCGACCGATGCCAAAGATATAGGTCAGGCTGATTTCTAATCGTTTATTATCCGGTATATCTATACCGATCACTCTAGGCATTGAATACTCCTACAATTTCAAGCTTATCAAAAGAATTAAACAGGTTAGCATAATTGCTGAATTTTTGCAAACGAATCATCTCCCACGCACTCGGCCACTCTTTAAGAAGCCATCATAGCGCTTCATTAATAGGTGAGACTCGACTTGTTTCATGGTATCTAAGACGACCCCTACAAGGATCAGAAGGGCAGTTCCCCCAAAAAAATAGCTGATTGTTTGAGGTACGCTCAAAACGCGTCCAATTAAATTAGGCAATATGGCAATCATGGCAAGGAAGAGGGCTCCCAATAAAGTAATCCGGTTCATCGTGCTCTCAAGATAGTCCTGAGTGGGTTTTCCTTGTCGTATTCCTGGTATAAATGCTCCATTCTTTTTCATATCCGAGGCTATTTGATCGGGTCGGAATTGTGTCGCTGTCCAGAAATATGTGAAAAAAATGATAAGCATTACAAATAAAATAAGGTTCAGAGTGCTTCCAGGAGAAATCCAAGCAGCCATTTCGCCTAAAAAATTTCCGGTGCCGACAAAAGTTCCGAGAGTGGCAGGAAACATGAGCAGGGAGGAGGCAAATATGACGGGGATAACACCTGCATAGTTAACTTTGAGAGGGATATAGGAGCTGCCGCCTTGAGTTTCTCTTCGGCCAATAATTCGTCGAGCATATTGGAGGGGTATGCGGCGATGTCCTTGAATGATCATAATTGTGCCGATGGTAACGAGGACAAATACGGCTCCTAATACAAGGACAGTAGAAAAATTCATTTGTCCTGGTTCTTGAGAATTAAGGTTTAACTGTTGTACAATCAGTCCAAGTGCGCTAGGAATTTGAGACAAGATCCCGAGTGAAATGATGAGGCTCATTCCGTTGCCAATACCTCTTTCAGTAATTTGTTCTCCAACCCACATTAAAAACACTGTTCCTGTCGTCATTGTTGCTATAGTCACAAGGAAAAACAACCAAGGGGTTCCCAAAATCTGCACATCTAAAAGCTCGCCTGCGATGATGCCAGGGCGAGCTAGATTCATTTGCAAAGCGTACTTTGCAAATAAGCCCGCTTGCAAAAAGGACAAAACAAGGGTCAACACTCTTGTATATTTATTAATTTTTCGCTTTCCTTGCTCTGGATTTTCTCGTACTTCTCGTTGTAGAGAGGGCCACAGGGCAACTAAGAGTTGCATAATAATGGAGCCAGAAATGTAAGGGACAACGCCAAGAGCAATAACAGTCATCTGGGAAAAAGCACCGCCAGAAAATATATCCACTAATTGGAAGAGGTTCTGTCCACCGCCTGTTGCCTGCTTAAAGAAGCTGACAGCAAGGTCGCCATTGATTCCAGGGACGGGTATGAATCCACCGATGCGGCATACGATTAGCATTAATAGTGTAAATATCAGCTTTGCTTTTAACTCAGGTATCTTAGTCGCATTTCTCAGCTCTCTTAACATTTCCCCACCTTACAAAACATAAAAGCGTCAAACCATTCTTGAACCAGTACTCCCGCTAAAACTTCTCTGTAAGATTTTACCACAGAGATCACAGAGAATCTCTGTGGTAAAATCTACTTATTTAAAGGGAATTACTATTCTTCTACAGAGATCGTAATTCCAGCCTTTTGCAATTTTTCGCGAGCAGAATTTGACAATGCTGCGACTTCAAAAGTCACTTTTTTGTGCAATTCGCCAGTTCCAAGAATTTTAATGCCGTAGGTGACACCAGATAAAAATCCTTTATCAGCCAGAGTTTGTCCATTTACAATTTCTCCGTCTTCAAAAGCATCATTAATCTGTTTCAAGTTAATGGCATCATATGGTTTTCGGAAGCGAGCATTGCTAAATCCTCGAATAGGCATTTTGGCAAATGTTCTGAACTGACCACCTTCATAACCAAGGCGTCTTTTGTAACCAGCTCTAGCGCCGGATCCTTTTTCACCACGACCGCAAGTTTTTCCAAGGCCGGAGCCGATACCGCGTCCTACTCGTTTACATCGTTTAAAGGCGCGGGTGGTATTTTGTAAGTTATCAAGTGTTATCATGCTATCCCTCGCATTGCTTTAATAGTTTGTCGGGAGCGCAACATCGACAATGCTCTAAAAGTAGCTTTTACGATATTGATTGGATTATTAGCTCCGAGGCTTTTTGCCATGATATCTTTAATGCCGGCCATTTCTAAGACAGCGCGCATTTTTGATCCTGCGATAACGCCTGTTCCTGCAGGTGCTGGTCGTAGCAATACTCTGGCGCCATCCCAATGTACAGTGACTTCATGAGGGATTGTGGAGCCTTCGCGTGGGTAATGGGCCATATTCTTGCGGGCAGCTTCTCCCCCTTTTCGAATGGCATCGGTGAGTTCATTGGCTTTGGCAAAGCCATAGCCAACTTTTCCCTTTCCGTCGCTAATGAGGATGAGGGCAGAAAAGCTGAATTTGCGCCCCCCTCTTACGACTTTAGAGCAGCGATTTACGTAGAGAACTTTCTCAGTAAATTCACTTGTCTTTTCTTTTTTTTGAGAGTCACTCTGTCTTGCCATGTACAAATCCTAATATTTCAAAGCATCATTGCCGTTAAAACTGTAAACCTGCTTTTCGAGCAGCATCTGCTAATTCTGCGAGAATCCCATGATATTTGAAGGGACCGCGATCAAAGATGACTTCTTTAATATTTTGCTTTTTAGCCACCTCAGCGATTGTTTCGCCTAATTTGCGAGCAGAAACCTTATTTTTTTTACAAAATTCTGTATTTCGAAACTCTTTTGCAAAAGTTCCGATAGTACCCAATGTTTTGCCGGAATCATCGTCAACTAATTGAACTTGAATATGTTTGTTGCTTTTGTGGACTGAAAGACGTGGTCGGTCATTGGTTCCATGCAACAATTTGCGCACGCGCAGAGAGCGGGTTCTTCGCAGCCTTTGTTTTTCTAGTGAGATTTTTCTCATATACATCTAACCTTTCTAATACTTCACTTTAGTGATTATTTCTTGGATGCTGCAGCTTTACCAGCTTTTTTGCGTACATATTCGCCAGCGTAGCGAATTCCCTTTCCCTGGTATACTTCTGGAGGACGCTGTGCACGCACTGTTGCTGCAAACTGTCCGACTTCTTGTTTATTTGCGCCCTTAATAGAGATCTGAGTACTTTTCTCAACGGCGACTTGTATCCCTTCGGGTATAGTCAATTTTGTTGGATGGGAAAATCCAAGTTGGAGATCGAGGCTGCGCCCTTGAAGGGCAGCACGGTATCCAACACCGA
Source organism: Chlamydiota bacterium (assembly GCA_013288825.1). Lineage (GTDB taxonomy): Bacteria > Chlamydiota > Chlamydiia > Chlamydiales > Parachlamydiaceae > JABDBC01. The sequence continues at coordinate 9,717 of JABDBC010000055.1, read as the reverse complement.
TCATTTCTAATTTTTTTTCGAACCCTTCAGTAACACCGATGATCAGGTTGTGAATGAGTGATCGATATAATCCGTGGAAGTTTCCTATCCCTTCATGACCTTCAACGATAAAAACCGTTAGCTGATCACCTTCTTGCTGGGCACGTATCCCTTCGAGAAAGTTCTGATGTAGAGTTCCTTTTGGGCCTTTCACAGAAATTTCGGTTGCAGAAAGTTTTACTTCTACATTCTTCGGTACTGTGATGGGCAACTTACCTTTTCGCGACATGAGACACTTCTCCTTTTTTTCACAGTCTCTCTACCAAACCAAGCATAATAATTCGCCGCCAATTTTCCGTTGGCTTGCATCGCGGCCTGCCATAACTCCCTGCGATGTAGAAACGATAGAGACACCGGCCCCACCAAAAAAGTTCGGGATGTCATAATGCTTTACATACTGGCGGAGTCCTGGTTTTGAGGCGCGTTTTACGCCTTGTATGACGGAACTGCGATGTTCTGTATATTTTAAGAAAAGTCGCATAGTGCCACGGTTCTTATTATCTTGTTTCACAAGGAGGCTTTCAATAAAGCCTTGAGATTTTAGTATCTCGGCCATATCTTGTTTTAGTCTGCTCCAGGGTACATCAACATAGCGGTGTTGGGCTCGAGTTGCATTGCGAATCCTTGTGAGGAAATCGGCTATTGGGTCACTCATTGCCATGATTCTTCTCCTCTCCTTAAGCTGCTACTGCAACAGGTAAATTTTTAAATGGAAGACCGAGCAATCGTAATAACTCGACACATTCATCATCGGTCTCAGCGGTGGTGACAAAGGTGACATGCATCCCCTGAGTTCGTTTGACCACATCGAGATTGAGTTCGGTAAAGACTTGGTGGTCGTCGAGACCTAGTGTGAAATTTCCTCGTCCATCGCACTTCGTTGAGAATCCGCGAAAGTCTCTCACTCGTGGGGAGGCGATGTTGCAAAAGCGATCTAGAAAATCATACATTCTCTTTCCGCGCATGGTGACTTTAATGCCGATGGCTTGTCCTTCGCGGAGTTTAAAGTTAGAGATCGCCTTCTTCGCTTTAGTAATAATTGGCTTTTGCCCGCTGATAAGAGTCATTTCATTGACGCAGTCTTGGATTGAATTCTTATCTTTGGTAGCCTCTGCTATGCCCATATTAAGGACAATTTTTAGCAGTTTAGGAACCTTCATAGGATTAGAATACTGAAATTTCTGCTGAAGTTCAGATTTTACATTCTTGAGATAGTGCTGCTTTAACCTAGACATCTTATGTCCCAACTCATTGTTTATGATTTTTTGATTGCTCGATATAGGATTTCTTGATCGCCATCTGTATAATACAGTTGGCGAGCTCCCTCTTCATTTGTGCGCACATGTAATTTAACACGTTTGCCCTCTTCTGTGCAAGGCTGCAAATTCGAAACATTGATCGGATATTCGCGTTGAACGATCCGTCCTGGTGTATCGCCTTGGCGTTTCACATGCCTTTTACGAATATTAATACCTTCCACAGTGGCGCTTAAACCATCTGTAGAGATGACTGTCCCTTGCATTGTGCGATAGTTTCCGGCTATGACGATGACTTTGTCACCTTTTTTTATTCTTTTACTTGGTTTCTGCTGTGCTTTCATTGTATTTTCCCGCTACTTGGTTATATCACTTCTGGCGCTAGAGAAGCGATTTTAAGAAAGTCTCTTTCGCGCACTTCACGTGCGATTGGTCCAAACACACGTGTACCGCGTGGGTTATTTTTATCATCAATGAGGACGCAGCTATTTGTGTCAAAGCGCAGTTTGGATCCGTCTTTGCGCCGGATATAATTTCTTGTGCGCACGATAACAGCGCGAACGACATCGCGTTTTTTTACGCTGCCGTCTGGGGATGCTTCTTGCACGGAGCAAATAATGACATCGCCGACTTGGGCATAGCGTCGCCTGGATCCTCGGAGCACTTTAAAGCACTTGACGCGCTTTGCGCCGCTGTTGTCAGCGACTTCGAGTTCGGTCTCTTGTTGAATCATGATTCATTACTCCAATCTTGTTTATGCAGCGACAACGCGCCATCTTATCAACTTTGATAAGGGTCTTGTTTCGACAACAGTTACCTCTTCACCAATTTCGAGAGGTTTCAAGTCATTACGTGCATAGATTTTCTTAGTGCGTCGGATGACTTTGCCATATCTTGCATGGCGCATGGTTCTTTCTACTGCAACAACGACAGCTTTCTCCATTTTATTGGAGACAACGCGCCCTTTTTTTGTTTTTCGATTCCCTCTTTCTATAGGCTCCATAGCATCCTCAATCTAAACTTTATCCGTTTGCCATTTGCTTTTCACTGATGATAGTGAGCATTCTGGCGATTTCTTTTTTTGCTTGTGGAATTCTATGAGGTTTTTCAAACTGTCTTGTTTGTTTTTTCTCATTCACAAGCATATAGAGTTTTTTGCGTTCATCTTCGCAATTCGCTACTAACTCATCAAGAGAGAGATCGCGCAAATCTTTTGCTTTCGTCATATTCTAACCTAAACTTGTTCTAATCTGTTTACAAAGCGGGTTTTTATTCCTAATTTGGCTGCGGCAAGTCGCATAGCGCTTTGAGCTTCAACAGGAGTTACGTTGCCTCCAACTTCGAACATGACGCGGCCTGGTCGGACGACGGCAACCCAATGATCAACGGCCCCTTTCCCTTTACCCATGCGAACTTCTGCGGGTTTTTTTGTGACTGGTTTATCGGGGAAGATGCGTATCCAAACTTTCCCTTTTCGTTGAAAAAATCGGTTAATTGTTACGCGGCACGCTTCAATTTGTTGTGCGGTGACCCATCCACGTTCCAGTGCTTGCATGCCGAAATCGCCGAAATGGACAAAGTTTCCAGCTTTGCTTAATCCTGCGGAATGGCCTTTTTGCATCTTTCGATGTTTTGTACGTTTTGGCATCAGAGCCATGGTTATGCCCCCTCTTTCGCTAGAATGTCTTCACCTCGATAGATCCACACTTTAACCCCGATGCTGCCATAAGTCGTTTCTGCACGGCCGATGGCATAGTCTATATCAGCTCGAATGGTATGCAGTGGTGTGCTTCCTTCTTTATACCATTCGGTACGAGCGATTTCTGCGCCGCCTATGCGGCCGGAGACTTGTATTTTTACGCCTTGAGCGCCGGCTTCGGTGGCAGATTGGATGGCTTTTTTCATTGCTCGTCGGAAGGGGATCCGTCTTTCCAATTGTTTTGCGATATTATCGGCAGTGATTTTAGCATCGAGGTCGGGTCTTTTGATTTCTTCGACTTCGATCCACACATCTTTTCCTGTCAATTTGCGCAGTTCGTCTTTGAGGATATCGATTTCTGCGCCTTTTTTCCCAATGACGAGTCCGGGTCTTGCCGTGACTATAGTAATTTCAATTTTCTCGCTCATTCTTCTGATTCGGATCTCAGATGTTCCAACGCAAATGGGCTTTTTCATGAGAGATGCCCTGATGGCATGGTCTTCGCCGAGGAGTGTGCCGAACTCTTGTTTATTTGCATACCATCTAGAGCGCCAGTTGTGGTTGCGGACTAGGCGGAAGCTAATTGGATTAGTTTTTTGTCCCATTATTCGTTCTCCTTTTAGGCCTCACCCACGATGACAGTGAAGTGGCTCATGCGTTTCATAATTGGATGGCGTCCGCCCTTATTTTTGGGTTTTGCGCGCTTTAGTACTGGACCGACGTCAATACGCACTTCGGCTACTTTTAGTTGCTCACGGCGAACGTTGAGTTGGGTTTCTGCATTTGCTACAGCGCTGTCGAGGGTCTTTTTTAAGAGACGCCCAGCCTTGAGGTTGCTATGTACGAGTTGAAGCGATGCCATCGCAACTGGCAGGCCTCGAATGAGTCCAGCGGCAAGTCTAGCTTTCCGAGGACTGATTCTTATATATTTACTTATCGCTTTTGACAACATGATATTCGCGCCCTTTATTTCTTAATGGGGTGGCCTTTAAATAGACGAGTGGGAGAAAACTCCCCTAGGTAGTGTCCTACCATGTTTTCCGTCACAAATACTGATAAAAATTTTCGTCCGTTATGGACTTCAAATGTGTGTCCTATCATCTCAGGAATGATCATTGAACGGCGAGACCAGGTTTTAATTGGTTTCTTTGTACCTGCTTTATTTTGCACATCCAATTTTTCTAGGAGATGATAATCAACAAAAGCACCTTTCTTTAACGATCTTCCCATAATTATTTTTTCCTTCGATCTTTAACGATGAATTTGTTTGATTTTCTTTTCGATCTAGTGCGAAGACCTCGTGTATAGATCGCCCATGGTGTTTGTGGGATATTTCCTCGGTGTTTTCCTTCTCCTCCGCCGTGTGGGTGGTCGACGGGGTTCATGGCGGTACCGCGAACGGTGGGTCGTATCCCTTTCCAGCGCATTCTTCCGGCTTTCCCTTCGACGCGCAGGTTATGTTCGGAGTTAGAAACAACGCCAAAAGTGGCTTTGCATTCTTCGTTGATCATTCGAACTTCGCCGGAGGGCATTCTGATTGTTGCGTAGCCTCCGCTGCGAGCCATAAGTTGTGCTGACAGACCTGCGGAGCGGACTAATTTAGCGCCTTTTTCGGGGTATAGTTCAATATTATGAATGACGGAACCGAGGGGCATGTATTTCAATCTCATGCAGCACCCGATGCTAAAAGGAGGTTCGGTGCTTGTTTGAACGACATCTCCTGCTTTTAGGCTATGTGGAGCGATAATATATCTTTTTTCACCGTCTACATAGTTAAGGAGTGCGATATAAGCGGAGCGGTTGGGATCATATTCAATGGAGGCGACTTTTGCGGGGATATTTTCCTTATCGCGTTTGAAATCTATAATGCGGTAGTGTCTTTTATGTCCGCAGCCTTTATGACGGCAAGTGATGCGTCCTGTATTGTTACGTCCATTTGTGCGTCTTTTTGGCAAGAGCAATGATTTCGTGGGTTTGACGGTGGCGCGGGTGGTTTCGCACACACGTGTCAAAGTTTCATTCATTGGAAGAATGAGCTGACGAGTGCCTGGTGTGTTTGGACGAAATTTCTTTAACATCTGCTTCAACCTTTTTCTTAAGCGTTTTCTAGGCTATCGCCTTCTTCCAATGTAACGATGGCTTTCTTAAATGCGCGAGATTTGCCAAGGTGGCCACGGACGCGACGTGTTTTACCTTTTACATTGATAGTGTTTACGGCTATCACTTTAATGCCTTTATCTTTGTAAATCTGTTCTAATGCTACGGCAATTTCTTGCTTTTTTGCATCTGAATTGACTACAAACACATACTTTGGTGTTTTGCACTTGCGGAGAGAAGGGTTGCTTTCGGCATTTTGCAGCTCTTGCAACATCTTAGACTTCTCAGTCACATGCTGGTGTTTAATAATATCGTATGGATTCTTACTCATTGATTTATCCTGTTCAACACAACCATTGGTGTAATTCATTTAATGCAGCTTCTGTCATCACGATGTTGTGGGCTACAATAACATTGTAACCACTAATATTGGAAGCCAGAGCAAATTCTATTTTTGGGATATTACGTAAGCTTTTGGTAAAGTTAGCATGTCGGATTGTTGGCATACTCATGCGAACTGTTGCAAATTCCTCGTGAGAAAACTCTAAGAAATCCCCTTCTCCTAAAAACAGTGTTCGACCAGTGAGGTTGCAGGCACTTAAGAAGTTAGCAACAGTTTTCGTTTTAGGAGCATCCATCTCAGTAGTTTCGATCAAATGAATCCTAGAGTCTCGAATTTTTTCGCCTAAAAGGAAGCGAATGGCAGCGAGTTTCTCTTTCTTATTGATTCGGACGTGTTGATCAAATTTCGGTTTTGGGCCATGGACGCGTCCGCCCCCTTTATACTGAGGGGCTGAGAGCATCCCTTGGCGTGCTCGACCTGTCCCTTTTTGAGGGTGAGGTTTTTTTGTGGAGTGATTGACTTCGGAGCGTCCTTTTGTATTGGCGGACCATTGTCTTGCATTGGCGCGTAGAGCAACGATGTAGTCTTTCACCATTTGTCCATTTGCTTCGGCATCAACGAGCAGGTCGTTAACCTCTACTTGACCAATCTCTTGACCAGTAAAATTATATTTTTTCAGTGTAGCCACAGCTCAACTCCAGCAATTTACTTCGACTTGATTTTCTTTTTTTCGGCTTGGCTTACATAAACCAATCCGCCACGTGGGCCAGGTACTTGACCTTTAACTATAAGATAGTTGTCTTGAATTTTGATAACTTGTAAGTTTTGCACAGTCTTTCTATCGAGACCCATATGGCTTGCACGTGGTCCACCGGGTAGGCATCGGCCTGGGGTGGAGCGCATTCCTGTGGAACCGGCATGTCTATGGAATCCAGAACCATGTGAAGCGGGTCCTCCAGAGAAGTTGTGCAACTTCATTGTTCCTTGAAAGCCTTTACCTTTTGATATTGCGGTAACATCGACAAAGGGGATGTCGGCAAACAGATCGACTTTTAGTTCTTCACCGATGCTAAATTCGCTTACAGAATCAATTCTGAATTCAGAAAGGAATCGGCGAGGGGCGACATTTGCCTTTTTAAAATGGCCTTGGCGAGGTTTTGTGACTCGTTTTTCCATGGTTTGTGTATTGTGTGGGGCCACAACGTCGAAGCCGATTTGGATAGCATTGTAGCCATCAGTCTCTTTCGTTTTAATCTGTACGACTACATTTGGTTCAGCTTCGATAACTGTGCAGGGGATAGCATTGCCTGCTGCATCAAACAGCTGGATCATGCCTCGTTTTTTTCCCATTAATTTTCGTGCCATAAGCCTTTATTCCTTCGCTCGAAATTCGTCAATGCCGATCATTATCGGTAACGCTTACATTATTTGCAACAGATTCAATACATAAAGATAAAAAATCCTAGTGTCTCAGTGAGGAGTTACATACGAAGTACGTTCTCATCAGGAGCTCACAAGGGATACGCTCTTTGCTTCGCTTCTGTGTTGCTGTCCTAACAAAACTCAAAACTGAAAAGCTTTGAGCTTCACAGCCATAAACAACATGAAAAGTGTTGCTTAAGAGGAGAGACTACCAAACCGGCTATTTTTCCTCAACGAAAACTTTCGCAAAAGTTTTCGTGATGTGATTTTACCACAGAGATCACAGAGAGGGATGGAGAAGAAGAGGAGGAGGAGGTACGTTCTATCTTCTGTCGCCGCATTCGCGGCTCGATATGTTGATTGGATCTACCCCATGCTGACGCATGGGGTAGATCCAATCAACATATCGAGCCGCGAATGCGGCGACAGGAGTTAGGATGTACCTACTCCGAATTCCAGGGGATAAGGATTGAATTGTCAAGAACGGTTTTTTTTGATAGGATCTGTGTCTTAACTATATAGGAACAACAATGTCGAAATTACCATTGCTGATTGGCGCCCATACTTCTGCTGCGGGTGGAGCTTTTAACGCTCTGCTGCAAGGGCAGGAAATTGGGGCAACAACGATCCAATTTTTTACTGCTAATCAAAAGCGTTGGGAAAGCCCTCAGCTGACCCCTGAAGCCATAAATGCCTGGCATGAAACTCTGGAAAAAACTGGAATGCAGCAAGTAATGAGCCATGATAGCTATTTGATCAATTTAGGCTCGCCGGATATTGGTAACTTAATAAAGAGCCGTGCGGCATTTCGTGAAGAAATTAAACGCTGCTTGGCATTAAAACTTGCTTTTCTAAATTTTCACCCTGGTGCTGCTCTAACGGATACACCAGAACAGTGTATGGATCGTATTTGCGAAAGTGTTTTGGATTGCGAAGACTTAATGCAAAATACTTCTCTCCGACTTCTGCTGGAGATGACAGCTGGCCAAGGATCTAGTGTGGGTTATTCATTCGAACAGATTGCCTATATGCTGCACAAATTGGAAGGGCGTATTCCGATAGGGATTTGTATCGACACGTGCCACATTTTTGTCGCTGGGTATGATTTGAGGTCAACAGAAGCTTGTAAAGCCACTTTTGCTCAATTTGACAAAATTGTGGGCTTAAAGCATTTATATGCGATGCATTTGAATGATTCTATGAAGGATCTGGGATCGCGTTCTGACAGGCATGCTAGCTTAGGAAAGGGCTTTATTGGATTAGATTGTTTTAAATTTTTAATGCAGGATCCAAGGCTTCAGAAGATACCGAAGTACTTAGAAACACCTGAGGGCCCTGATGTATGGGTCCAAGAGATTCAGATGTTGCGCGAATTTGCGGCGGCGAGCTAACACCTGCCACCAGTTTGTGCAACAATTTGAGAAATTTACACTTGTTTTAGAGGTCATGATGCGAACGAAGATTAAAAATTTGAAGAGCTCTACGGTGAGCAATCCTTCTCCTATAGGAACAAAAGTCACCATAAAAGGGTGGGTGAGGACAGTCCGTGATCAGAAGTCATTCTCTTTCATAGAAGTAAATGATGGCTCAACGTTATCAAACTTCCAAGTGATTGCAAGTTCCGACTTGCCAGAATACCAAAAGATCATGTCTCAGTTGTCTACAGGGGCTTCAGTGGCAGTAACTGGAGTCATTGCTGAAAGTCCTGGCAAGAGCCAAGCGATTGAACTTCATGCACAGGAAATATCTGTGATCGGCACATGTGATTCTGAGCGATATCCTCTGCAAAAGAAGCGGCATACTTTTGAGTTTTTGCGAACGATTGCTCATTTGCGTCCTCGCACAAACACTTTGGGGGCTGTAACAAGAGTTCGCAATGCTCTGGCATATGCGACGCACCGTTTTTTCCAAGAAAGGGGATTTCTTTACTTGCAAACGCCCATCATTACAGCGTCTGATTGCGAAGGGGCCGGACAAATGTTTCGGGTAACGACTCTCGATCTTAATGCTCTTCCAAAAACGCCTGAAGGCAAAATCGATAATTCCAAAGACTTTTTTGCTAGGCCTACGTTTCTTACTGTTTCGGGACAATTAAACGGGGAAGCCTATGCATGTGCCTTGTCAGATATTTACACGTTTGGTCCTACGTTTAGGGCCGAAAATTCGAATACAGCTCGCCATTTAGCAGAATTTTGGATGATTGAGCCTGAAATGGCTTTCGCAGATTTGAATGACAACATGGATTGTGTTGAGGCTTACTTGAAGTTTGTCTTATCGGAACTTCTTCGTACGTGTCCTGAGGATATGGAATTTTTCGATAAACAGATCGCGAATGGCCTTCTGCAACGCCTACAACACATCGTCGAAACTCCTTTTGAAAGAGCTTCATACACTTATGCTGTACGCATTCTTGAAAAAGCAGATAAAAAATTTGAATTTCCAGTGCAATGGGGATTAGATCTGCAGTCAGAACATGAGCGTTACTTAGCTGAAGAGTTTTTTGGGAAGCCTGTCATCATCACAGATTATCCTAAGGAGATTAAAGCTTTCTACATGCGCGCTAACGATGACAATAAGACTGTTGCTGCGATGGATGTGCTTGTGCCTAAAGTGGGGGAAATCGTGGGGGGAAGCCAACGGGAAGAGCGCTTAGACAGACTTGAAGCCAAAATGGCTAAAATGGGACTCTCGGGACCTGAATATGGTTGGTATTTGGAACTGCGAAAGTACGGAAGTGTGCCCCACGCCGGATTTGGAGTTGGTTTTGAACGCTTAGTCCGTTTAGCGACAGGGATGGAAAACATTCGGGATGTTATTCCATTTCCTAGGTTTCCTGGCAATGCTGATTTCTGAAAAAAGGA
>JABDBC010000054.1:4557-17225 GCA_013288825.1 Chlamydiota bacterium | reverse complement strand
CAGAATTTTTTGATAGAAAATGATGCAGAATGTGTTGTGGAGCCAACCACAGGATGGCGAATAACAAATAAAGAAACTACAATCTAAATATTCTTTAGATAGAAGATACATCAAAAAATGCAATTAATTCTGGACAAACTGTCGGGCAATTGCCGTCGTCGCAAATATACCTCTAGAAAATATCTGGAAAATGTATTATTCAAACTAAGAGTATGTTCACAAATTCGAAAAATAAACTTCACGCATGCTCAGAGAGCTGAATTTTCACAACCTGTAACTCTCATTCAATTTCCCCTGTTATTTTTGATTGGAAGCAAAAGTGTTTACAACAAGCTACTGCTCTCGAGGGAACTTCGCTTAAAAGAAGGTGCCGCCCTTGGGCGAAGCTTTCTTGCTTCACTGGCAAGAGCCAGCTATTACATATACTTCACAATAATCTGGAAGACTTACGATTACTGATTTCAATATTTGTGTGACAACAATTGACTATAGCACTACTAGTATTTTCTCTTTGATTTCGGCATACCAAGAAAGCCCTTTAACATCTTCAGGTATGAGTGCGAATTTCAGACAGGTTCTTTCTTGATCGCAACCATTTAAAATCATCTCAGGAGTCGCCTCTGAAAAGTAATTGCGCGCTTCACCTTCAAATATAAACCCACACTTTTTGATTACATTTAGACTTTTCAAATTTGCCTTATTGCATCCGATCTCTATACGACTACAACATAAAACATCGAATGCTAATATGAGCAATATTTTTGTAAGAATTGTTGCTATCCCTTTTCCACTATATTCACTTGATACCCAATAGCCAACTCCCAAAGCGGTTTTATTGGGTGTTTGAGGTGCACTCAAGCTGGCTGACATTACAAACTTCCCTGTAACATGATCAAAGACAGCGAAATCAAATTCGATACAGAATTGGTAGGCCTTTATTGAGCGCCCTATACGATCAAACTGTCCTTTAACACTTAATTCATTATGCGACCAATCCATAAAAGGACGAAGGTCATTGACACTATGCATGACGGTATTATGTACCGTCTCTGCATCATTTTCTATTAGTGGTCGGATTAGTAATGAAAAGGCGCTATCGTTATATAGGATTTTTTTAGGGATATGCTTGAATTTTTGTGTATTAGCATCGATACCTAAAATAGCGTTAGTCATAGAATCTTGAATTTAGATGTTAAGCAACCAATTTGCAGTAAGCAAAGAATCTTACCTGTGACGCACTTCAACGACGCATTTTTTCTCGGCGATTTGATCAATCAACTGAGAAAGCTGATGCTGATTCGCACCATCAAGATTAGCATCCCATTCATCAAGAAGAATAATTTTGGCTTCTACGCTTCTATAGATCTCTTCTAACTGGTCTTTCAGGAGTTCTCCTGTCGATCTTCCTACTTCCCCAAAAGAAAAATGAAGATGATTTTGACTGGGTAAATAAAAGGCATCTTCTTTGAAAATTCTCTTCAATTCAAGCAAAAGCGAAGATTTCCCACTCCCATTTTTCCCTCTAACAGTAACGCGACCAGGATAATTCATAATATCCGTAACAGTTTCTAGGGAATAAGGATGACCATTCATCTTATTGCCAAGGAGCTGAATAGATTGCCAGTCGATTCTCGAAACATATGAGCTTTGGGACCTTAATTCTTGAGATTCAACGACGGTAAGGATTGTTTTCACCTTAGTCTTTACAGCTCCGAACTGAGTAACTAAATAGAGCAAATTGTATGTGTAGCTAAGAATTAAAAATAATCGAGGCATAATTACTATAAAAGCTGCTAAAGCTACAGGATTGCCAATATTACGGTACATGCCATAAGCCGCTACAACAAGACTTGGAAGAAATGTTGCTAAAGAGATTCCAATAGAGACAAGTTCGCGAAAAACAGAAACGGACACATTGTCTTTGATAGCTTGCTCAATTCTGCGATCGGTGCTCTTTTTCCAAAAACTAAGATTATATACATTTCCCAAAACAACATTATCCCAAAACGACAGAATTGATTTACCCAATTCGATGCGACTATTTTGTGCGCGCTCCGCTAACTTACTATGTGGCTTATCTTGAACTTTTATCAAAATAAAACTAATTATCATACCAATTGAGTATGAAACGAAAAAAAGATAGTCAACCAGAAAAGAAATAGTAAGAATGTTAAGAAAAGTGTTCATTGCGGCGGAGGTCAAGCCATAGTAATAATTAACTGCTTGGTCAATGGTTTGGGATCCTTCATGATTCACCGTAGAAATGAACTCCTCTTTCTTCTTTTTATCGTTCCATATATTTGTGGCATGGGCGTTGGCTGAGATAAATAAATCGATGTATTGTTTTAAAATTCCCTGTTCCCAAGTGACAAGCAAGACACTCATCACAGCGGCTGGCAGATAAGGAAGAATCAGGGAAGCAAGATAGAGAAATAAGTTGGTTGAAAAACTAGTTCCTGAGACAATATCATGAGATAACCTTACGATCCATATCGTTGAAGAAGCAACGATCAATTGCTGAACAATAAGGACAAAAAGACAATAAAGAGCACTCTGATTTTTAAGGCAGAAAGAATAAGGATGCTGTGAAGTTCCTAGTGTTGAACTCATACGATAGATGCCAAAGCAGATTGTTTACAAATGTTATTATGACATATTCCAATTATTTCAAATGATCTCTGTGTTAAAATATTATCTATATTTGGATGGGATAGCAGTCTATCAATAGACTTTTGCGTACTTTCAATCAACTGTTCAGTGGATGGATGAACTTGATGTACAGAATGATCCACCAGATTTCTAAATCTAAACAATAGGACTTCTGTAGCAACTACAATGCTGTGAAGTACTCTATCTATTGGTCTTTCGGCTTGTAGTATTGCAGATAGAGAAAAATTTTCCTTCTCATACATAATTTCTTGGTTTTTATAATGCAAAAACCTCAATTCATCTAAAAACATTAAAGTATGTGTCAATTCATGAATGAAGTATTCAAAATAGTCACATGTTCTCCATTCAACACTGGGGTTACCCCAAATAATTCCTATAGCTGCAGAAGTTGTACCACCCACTGCATGCGCAGAATCCCCACAAAATATCATGTTGACCGCTAAAGTAAATAGGGAATGAAGGCGATTATCAAATTTGTAAAGAAGCTCTAATTGTTCTTGAATGTTTGCAATGGAATTTTCTACGGAAGTATCACGATTGATTAATTTGTTTATCCCTTCCTTTTCAAGATTCACATTGAAGCAGCTAGCAAGCTTTTGACTTTTGTCAAAATCAGTGACGAATTCAACACATGGCAAGCAGCTCATAGGAATGTTAGGTTGAAGACGAAAGAGAAAATCTTTGTAACCTGCCTTGAGAGAAGTTCTATCCAACAATGAGCTCTTGGCATCAACATGTTTAATCGACAATAGGAGGATCGTCTCAAGACAGTTTTTATAACCAAATGAATGATAAATAGATCACCTCATGCAAAAGAAAATTAAAGCGACGATTTTTGCCCGTTTTTGTAAGTTATCATATTCCATTTGGTTGATGGCTTATTGGTGGTACACGTATAAGCATTCTGTTGAGAAGTTAGCTTCTTCAGAGAGGAATTTGTTAAGTCGATATCTTCCTTTTTTAATCCTCTAATAACAGAATCTAATTCTAAATCCATAGTGTCAGCAGTTTGTGATGTGATAGTCATAATTTCCTCTTTTTGGTAGTTAAATTTTTAAAGACTCAAAGATATCCTTTGCCCGCAGCATATACTGACCAGCACTTTTAGGCCAAGAAAGAAAATTAAAAAAAATACAAAACCAAAGGAATATCCATAACTTTTAAGAACCACACAAGCCTCTATGGATGAAGTTGCTCTTATCATGCAGCACATTGTCAATATTATTAGCTTTTTTATTCTGCATTCCCAATTTTAATTATCTTATCAAGTTTATTGTATATTTCTATTAAAGTATCATCTTTAGTGGACTTAGCCTTATTTCCTACGAAAGTTTTAAGCTCCAATAGTTTTTCGAAAAATTTTCTCATGTTTTTCGAAGCTACATGTTTTTCTTCTTCCATGAAAGACTCCTATATTGGTGTTTAAGGTAATTTTGACCAACGATTGCAGTCTGTCTATCTTTATCTTAAATTGCAAGCCATTCGTCTCCCAATGTAGATCCAATTTCAGCATGCAATATCTTTTGCGTATTCAACTCAATCCGATCATTCATTCCACCCTTACCGATCACTCGATAAGGAAATGTTGCATCCTCTTTCCTTACCCTCTCTTTTTTATGGGGGGCGATCATTGTTCATACTAAGAAAGGCGCACGCCATTGGTGGACGATTCTAAGTGATTATTGGGGTGGTTGATTCTGAGTGATCGCCAAATGGCCGATTCTCACTGATTTTTACCACACGTTTTAGAATTAATTTAAGCACGTTTTCCAAATTCTTTTATTTTTCAATGAGTCGATAAAGCTTTTAGGGCTTCCTCGTAACTTTCTTCATATTCATTTTTATATTTAAAACTATCTTCGGGATCTATTGTAGAATAGCTTACAATTCCCTGTAATATCTGCGCATTTGAAATTTCAGGATCTCGTAAACTTCTACCATTTTTATCATGATTATAAATTATAATTTGTATGTTTTTTATTGTAAAAGGAGGTTCTCTAATAAATTCTTGAATTTCTTTATTTTCATTTACCTGGTTTAATAATTCTTTGGCTGTTTTTATTATTAATTCTCTTAACTTCTCTTTATTGTAAGGATATTTTGTGGTGAAACATAATGTTAATTCTTGAATAGGCCCTCCTGGCATAGCGGCTCCTTCACCGCAAGGTTTAAGGTCGTACTTGTCATTAATAATTTTTGCGGTTTTAGCTAAAATACTATTTACAAGTTGTTCTCCTTGAGAAAGATGATATTCCTTATTTTTCATAACAAAACCTGTAAAGATCAATAAAGTAATTAATAAAACAAAGGTAGTCTTCATAACATTTTACCTTGTGTGTTTGTGTAGTTTCTAATATGTCTTTGCAATTGTTCCCGGTAAGTAGGACTCATGAATTCATGATCAAAACCTGAGGCATCTGGATCTGAAGTAAGAGTAACGACTGTGTCTTTTTCTCTTTTAGCGCCAGCTCTATCAAACCTTGGAACGATATCCCTCCACCATTCTGCTCGATAATGAATGACTTTTGCGCAAGTTTCCTTATAAATATAAGCAGCGGGCGCAATAGCAACGACTAATATCCTTTCTCGAAGCTCTGGTGGATAATCAAGAAGAGCATTTCTGACATGAATAGCGCCTTGACTATGGCAAATCATCAAGAACTTAGCATTTGCAGAGCTCTTATCAAAAAAACTATTCTACATCTTGTGGAGTTGTCTAACAGGTTCAGTAGCGATATAATTGAGCCCCATTAAGCATTCCGGCAGGTCCATATCACCATGTGTGGCACTATAAACTGCATGAACATTATATCCACCAGCTAGCCTTGAAACATACTCTGCACCTTCTTTAGAGCCTTTAAGGTTATTCCAAATGCCATTGATAAAACCTATTCCTAAATCGTTAGGTAACATTCACACTGTTTTGAATGAAGGCGTCGGGGTCAGATTCAGTAGACACAAATTGTAACTGACCGGCGGAAAGAGCGGGTACATATAGACACAAAGTAAAAATTGTCAAAAGCCAACGGAGGAAATTAGTCATATATATTTTTTCTTTTTTTGTGAGAGCTCTGTTGAGAAGCCGTGAAGATAAGACAAAAGGCAATTTGCTGACAATTTGAAATTTTCGGTTTGCGCTCTCTTAATGGGAACTTCTTTAGTGAATTGTGAGATATTGTTTCTTTTGATGTGCCATGCTGACGTTATCTAATACACTATGGTCTGTACAAGTCTTAAAATGCTATGCCGTTATGCGAGAACCGTCGTCCCCCATTGCGGCTTTTGATGACTCAAAGGACGACAAGCATCATCCTTTGATGATAGTTTAAAGTGGTTGATTCTAAGTGATTATTGGGGTGGTTGATTCTGAGTGATCGCCAAATGGCCGATTCTCACTGATTTTTACCATGTGGTAAAAATCAATGAGAATCAGCCATTTGGCGATTTTGTTAGATCATCGATCATCTTGATCACTTGGAATCCGCCATTTCCCACCATATCAAATTTCCTATCTTTTTTATAAATATAATTTTTATTTTTCCTTTCCGTAATAATCAATCCTCTACCCTACATTAAGGCTTTTAGGCTTCATCATAGGGTTCCTCAAACAGAGAAAAATTCAGATCGAATTATTGATTTTGCAAGACATTTACAGCTTCGTTGTATGTTTCCTCGAATTGATTTTTAAATCGAAATCGGTCATTAGGGTCCAATGTTCGATAAGTTAAAACACCATGTGAAATTTCGGCTGTTGAAATCTCGGGATCACGCAGTCCTCTTCCTTCTTTATCATGATTATAAATTATTATTTGCACGTTTTCTATGCTGAATGGAGTCTTTGCAAGAAATGGCTCAATACTGTTATTCATTTTGACCTGTGCTACTAATTCTTTAGCGCATTCAATCAGGAGCTTTCTAAGCTGTTCTTTTGAAAGTTTGTCATTTGTATCGAATGTTAATGTTAGCTCTCCAATAATTCCCTCAGGCATTGCAGCGCCTTCACCGGAAGGTTTAATGTTGTATTTTTTTTTTATTACTTTTGCGGTGCTTTCCAGTACGCTATTAACTAATCTTTCTTCTTGAGAAAGATATGGATCTTCATTATGAGACATCAAAAACCTCGTAAAAGTTGAAAACAATATAAAAGCGAGAAGGCAAAAATATTTCATATATACATACCTTGACTTTGAACGTAGTTAATTAGGTGTTGCTGTAGCTTTTCCTCATATGTAGGACTCATGAATTCATGATCAAAAGCTTTTGCATCAATGTGCGAGTTAATATCTATAACTGTACCTCTAGATCTTTTTTCTCCATTAAGGTCTATTCTTGGAACAAAATCTCTCCACGGTTGTGCTCTATAATGAATCACTTTAGCACAAGTTTTTTGATAAATGTATGCTGCGGGAGCAATCGCAACCACTATTATCCGTTTACGAAGCTCAGGTGGATAATCTAGAAGTGCATTACGCACGTGAATCGCGCCTTGACTATGGCAAATCATGAGGAATTTGGCATTTGCAGAACTTTTTTCAAAGTAACTATTCCACATTCTATGAAGCTGGCGCACAGGGTCCGTTGCAACGTAATTTAGGCCTTTCCAGCTTTCTTTTAGATCAATGCATGTCCCATGAGTAGCATTATAAACTGCATGAATGTTATAGCCTCCAGAAAGTCTAGAAAGATGTTGTGCACTTTCCCGTGCCATTTCTGATGTGTTCCATATTCCATTTATAAATCCTATTCCCAAGTCAATAGGCAGATTGGGAAATCCATCTGCGCTCAAATCAAAAGTTTTAGACCGTTCATAATTGGGATACATTTGCTCGAAATTATCATAATAAGTAATTTTAGGGAGGCTCGAACCCGCTGTTTTTCCAATATCGCCACCGCGTTTGCAAGTACGATGTTTTTCGCAATTACAGTGAGATTCCACTTCACCATAAAAATATCCCTCAAATTTATTTTGAGAATTTTCGGTTGCAAGACCGAAGCGGTCCAAATGATTCAATGGGTTATTGTGAAGGTAAGAATAAAGATTAGGCCCATCAATACAACCAGCAGGATCTTGACTAATCCACCTACCGGTAATTGGATCGTAAAACCTCAAGCCGAATAAGATAAGACCAGACCTCTGATCGACTCGCTTTTCGGCAAATCTCCAAGGATTCCCAACTAGGGAAAATTCTTCTACCTCACCATAAGCGTTGCAGATTGTCTCTTCTCCAAAAGCTGTATACTGATAACTCTCAATAAGGTGGCGACTTTGAGGATCAATCAAGCTAACCACATTGCCTGCAATGTCATGGAGTGGCATATAGGTTTCGCCTTTGATCTCAAAGGCAATGCTTGTAACAGCTAGTTCGTCTCCATGCAAACCTGGAATCTTGAGGGTCTCAATATTTCCAGTTTCTGTAAGAGTTCCAATTTCTTGATAACCTAAGTAGAAATAACGTGAAGTGGAGAGGGTTTTATTGTTTTTTCCTTTGGTATCCAAATGCTTTTCAACTAACAGCCTGCCGAATGGGTCATAGGAAAAAGTGAGGGTTGTTTTATCTGCTTTTTCTATGGAAATGAGTTGAGAAAGAATATTACTTTCAAATCGCGTTTCCTCGCCATCAAGGACCTTTCTCAATAGATTTCCATGTGGGTCATACGAAAACTCAGCATTTGAATAGGAGGTCAATTGATTAAGGGCATTATAAAAAAGCTCATCATTGCCGGCTTTAATCCGATTGTCTAAAGAATCATAAAGGTACGTCTTAGTGGCACCTTTTTTTTCTGAGGTGAGTTGAGAAAGGGAGTTATAGGCATATTCTTCTTGGCTTAAGCCTTTAACCTCTAACAAACGCCCCAATGAATCTCGAACATATTGTTCGCTGAATAAGTCGCTTTTACTCGAGATTTTTCGGCCATTCAGATCATAAGCGTGTTCTTTAGATCCTGCGTAACCGATACAGTTTTCATTTTGTAATCTACCTTGGCTGTCATACTGGTCATAAGTATGCGTATAGAGAATTTCTCCTTGTGCAGAAATCCGTTTGACTTCCCGGCCAAAGACGGCATCATAAGTATAAGAAATCTTAGAGTCGTCAGGGAGAATAACCTCTTTGAGTCGCCCTTTTTTATCATAAATATATTGTAGGGTATAGCTCCCTTCTCCACTCTTGATTGTTTCTTTGGTCACCTGATCAAAGGCATTGTAGGTTCTCTGGACAGATTTCCCATGGAGAGTATAGGCCGATATAATATTGCCTTTGCTATCATAGTAATAGTTATTCGAAATCTGCAATTCTTTTTTGATATCTTGTACTTCAATTTTGTTGAGCCTTCCGTCTTTGTTATATGTGTAATTAATAGGTGTTGCAATTCCGGAAATGCTTTTGCTAGTCATTTTTCCCACGGAATTATAGCTATAGCGGGTTCGTTTTTCTAGCGGAGAATCTGCCGCTTCCACTTGTTCTTCTAAGCACCCCATTGACCCATAATTCCATCGCATCTTCTGAGAAGCAAGGATTTTTCCTTCAACAATTTGGTCATGAACTTCACAAGCTTTGTTGCCTAGTGAGTCATAAAGTGTCTTTTGAGATGAGAGAAGGATGCCAAAAGGATCTTTTTTGATAATGGAATACACTCGGCCCAAAGCATCAAATTCAATCTCTGTTTGGACGCCAATTGGATTCACAAGAGTCTTCTTGAGAACTGTTTGCCCCAAGCTGTTTTGATACGAATTATCGATGATGATCTTTGTTTCTTGTTCGGAGCCATCTAAATAGCCGACAGGTTCTCCCTCAGAGTTATAAAAAGTTCTAACTAGTGAGGTTTTAGCGTTATTTTCAAGGCTATACTCTTCGGTACAATGACCTTGTGAGTCATAAGAAAAACATTTTTTAAGTAAAATAGTGCCTTGAGAATTTTCAATTCGCTTTTCTATCACATTTCCGGATAGGTCATACTCAAAGCATTCTAGGGCATAATCTTGCGATCCACTATCAAACCAGACTTTTTTTTGATGGAGGCGACTAAGAGGATTGTAAAAAATCTCTGTAAGCCTAGATTCAGGGCCCTTTTCATTTTGCCAGCTTGCATGTTCAACGAGAGAAGCCAATCTTCCGGCCGGATCAAAAGTGTAGCGTTTTATGTGATCATCCTCTTTTTCATAAGTACATCGGAAGCCATTGTATTGACGGGACCTGCTCATGAAAAAAGAGGAAACACCCGTTTCACCAGCATTAGAGAGTTCTTCATAAATAGATCTTCCTAAGTAGTCATATTCATAGACGGTGATGATTTGCTCACGAGTCAAAGAGCGATGTAAGCTGCCTTCCGTGTCATATTTAAAAAGTTCAAAAGATCCATCTGGGTAATTAATCCTAGTGGGGCTCCCTCGTAAATTATAGGATTTTGCAATGACATCTCCTTTTGGATCTTCCGTTGTCAGAACATTTCCAAAGAGATCGTAGGTATAGCTAAAAGTGGGGTGGATGATTTGATTATTTTCATCCAACACTTCTGGGTGAATGACTTTTACCAGTCGATGGAAAACGTCATATTCATAGATCGTAGAATTTCCATAGCGGTCTGTCGAGCAGATTTTTCTTCCAAGGGAGTCGTAAGTACTGCTGATTGTAAATTGACCTTCAGCCGTTATCTCAGTGATTTGAGTGGGCTGGTTGTGAAAGTCGAAAGTTGTTTTAATATACTTGCCATCTTGCGGGATCGAAGCAGAAATTCGGTTGCCAATTCCATCGTAACCGAAACTGCTCTCTCTACCGACAGCATCGATTTGTGAGAGTACTTGTCCAATAGCGTTGTATGTTCTTTTCTCTGTAAAGGCATATTGGCCGTTAGCATCATAGGTGGTGCAAGATAGAAGATTGGATTGGTCGTCATACACATTGACCAGTTTATTAATTAAAACCCCTTGTTTCTTTTTGAGGTCTAAAGCCTTTTCTTCGATGATTTCAGGCAGGCCGACTCCAGGGAGGGTTTCTTTTGGCTTGATTTCCTTGATATGTCTTTCTGTGACGTCCCAACTATAGATTTTTGATTCCTCTTCCTGTGATCCATCATCTTCAATGATTTTAATACAAACCCCATCTTCGTTATGAGACTGAAAGGTTCTTTTCTTTATGTTTCCTTTATCGAAGATCAGCTTTTTGATAAGAAGGTTCGTTCCTGGCTTGTAGGTATAAAGCGTCTGATTTCCTTTGCAATCACCCATTTTCGTCAGCAAATTAAACCCATCTGTTGAGTAACCAAAGGTTTTGATGTTGCATTCTTCCTCCTCGGGATTTAAAAGTTTGCCATCGGTAGAGACTTGTAGGGAAACTTCTTGTTTTCCAGTTAGATTACCATAAAGTCTCTCTTCAGTAACGTTGCCCGATTTATCATATTGAAAGGATCGATAAGAATGGATACGCCCGCTGCCATCCCCAATGGTTTTTGCAAGCAAAAGCCCAGCATCAAATTTTGTTTTCCCCCAGAACTTCTTCTCGATACGATAAAGCCCATTTTGGTTGTCATACCTTTCAATGGCTGTTAGCTGCGAACGCTTGTCAAAGATATACCTTGTTTTAACACCCATCGTGTCGAGGACGTCGGTGTAGCCAGCTCCATAGGAAAAAGAATGCACAATTTCTGCTTTGCCTGTCTGTGAATTTGGACCTTTTAGGGATTTGACTTTGCCATCCTGATAGTCAATTTCGATAAAACGACCTTCCGGCAAAGTTTTTTTAACCAAAACGTTACTATATTCATAAGCGATAGGGAGGCAATGAGAACCTTTAACCTGGATGAGCTGATAAATCCCCTTTGCCAATACAAAATGATAGGTTAGCTTACGAGCATCACTTGTTTCGATATGCACTTGGCAATCTGTCCCCTGAAACTCATAGCTCAAGTGAATCCATGACAAGATCTTTGTCGCACCCTTGTTTTTCATTTCGATCGAAGTGAGATGCCCCGCAGCATCATAGGAAAAAAAAAGTTGGTTTCCGCTTGGAAGAATTTCTTGGCTTAAGAGAAAGGATTCCGGCTTTATCATTTGGCCAGCCATCAATGGCGTTAACTCCTCTCCAAGAATAATCGACGGCAATTTTTGCAATTTTTGATAAATTCGTTTAGTCCCGTCGCCCAAGATCAATTCGCATGTATCGCCTTTGCAATGAAGAAGGTTTGTTTGATGATTGGTCTGTCCGTTGATTTCTTGAGAGTAAGTATTAACTAGCCCCACGGCATTGTTTAAGATATCGACCTTGAGCGGATCTTTAGTCGATCCATTTGTATTTCTCCACCCGCTGTAAGGAAGGATTCCTCCAGAACGTTCTCCTACAAAAGCGGAGGTCCATTCAAATCGATCTTTGCCAACATTACATGATTTTCCAGAAGAATCCTTGCCAATGACAAGAAATCGTTGAGGGAAGATACTCCATCCACCTGCTTGAATCCCTAAAATGGCGTCTTTTGTACTGTAGAAACGCTGTACCACCAAAGCATCAGGTCCTGTAATCACCAAATCTGTAGCTGATTCGCAATAATCACCATTGATGACATTCACACTGTTTTGAATGAAGGCGTCGGGGTCAGATTCAGTAGACACAAACTGTAAATGACCGGCTGAAAGAGCGGGTACATATAGACACAAAGTAAAAATTGTCAAAAGCCAACGGAGGAAATTAGTCATATATATTTTTTCTCTTTTTGTGAGAGCTCTGTTGAGAAGCTGTGAAGATAAGACAAAAGGCAATTTGCTGACAATTTGAAATTTTCGGTTTGCGCTCTCTTAATGGGAACTTCTTTAGTGAATTGTGAGATATTGTTTCTTTTGATGTGCCATGCTGACGTTATCTAATACACTATGGTCTGTACAAGTCTTAAAATGCTATGCCGTTATGCGAGAACCGTCGTCCCCCATTGCGGCTTTTGATGACTCAAAGGACGACAAGCATCATCCTTTGATGATAGTTTAAAGTGGTTGATTCTAAGTGATTATTGGG
>JABDBC010000054.1:0-4457 GCA_013288825.1 Chlamydiota bacterium | reverse complement strand
CGTCGTCCCCCATTGCGGCTTTTGATGACTCAAAGGACGACAAGCATCATCCTTTGATGATAGTTTAAAGTGGTTGATTCTAAGTGATTATTGGGATGGTTGATTCTGAGTGATCGCCAAATGGCCGATTCTCACTGATTTTTACCAGTGCTGCAAAAACACTGAAAATGTTGCTTCAGGAAGAACATTATGATATCTTCTAAAGCAATAAATATCTAAATGATCGAATTTTTTTTCATTCAAAAAATGTCAAGCTACAGAATTGCCTTTCGTTAGGGATAACATGAAATTGGTGACTTTTTCTGAGATAGAGTCTTTTAAGAATAGCTTGGAAACTTATCTACTGAATAACGAAGCGCTCAATAGCATTCTGATTGGAGCGCTATTACAGGCTAACGATGCAACAATATTGAGTCTGGGAACCTGTTATCAAGGATCTCTATTAGAAATTGCTTGGATGTTGACACATGACAAAGTATTGATATTAACTGAAGGTACTAATAAGTCTATTCAGTTATTAGCAGATCATTTTTTAAAACAATATCAAGATATTTATAGAATAAGGGGGTCAACTTATTCTGTTGATACCTTCCTTAGACTAACCGGCCTTGGTGTTAGTAAAAGCATGACACAAAATGTTTACCAACTAGATAAAATGGTTTTGCAAAATCAGAGTTCCGGAAAGCTCATGAAAGCGGAACTATCCGATATAACATATCTTCAATCATGGGTTGAAGAATATATTGCTGAGGCAAAACTTGATTATGTAGATCCAGTTTTGCTCTTAAAAAAACTGATTGGGGAAGAGCGCCTATATTTGTGGGAAAGCAAAGGGACAATTCTGTCCATTGCAGCATGTACAGGGCCCACTTTTACCGGTATGAGGATTATTCTAGTTTTCACACCCCAAAATTATCGTGGAAAGGGTTACGCCTCTTCTTGTGTAGCAACATTAGGGAACCATCTTTTGGAACAGGGATATAGAAAATGCTTTATATTTGCAGATCAGGAAAATCACACAGCGAACTCAATTTATAAAAAAATCGGATTTGATTTAATGGGGAGCTACAAGGGATGTACTTTAGTTAGAGATACTGAAGTTTCCTGACATGGCCTGAAAAAATTCCATACAGTCCAATAAATGTCAAAAATACTCCAAAACAAAAAATGGCGATATTGTAACTTATGCCTACAGGTGATGATTTCTTTGCATAAAGAAGTAATAACAAAATTAAAACTACTGCTTTTTATTCTTTTCCCATGGAAGAGATTAGGAAAGATACGCCTAGATCCAAATTCCCCTGAAATTAATCCTTTCGTATATTCTTCTTTATCTGAATTTCTGATAAAAGAGCAATTTTTCAAGCTGTTGGCCCAGTTCTCTCTCAAAATGTTAGCCTTTTTCAATCAATTGTTATTTTTACTTTCGCTTGCTCAGATTTTGGGTGAAGATATACATGTTTTCCCTTCCGCAGCAGCTTCTTATTACGGTCTTATTGTTTCAGTTGTTCTGCGTTATTTATTAGCACAATTGCTTCTATGGGTGGACTTTTCACTCCGTCACTTCTATGTAATGTGTTTAAATGGGACTTTTGAGAAGACAATATGGGCTGAAGAAGATACTTCCAATCGAATTTTTGGAAGAGATGTGCTGGTTACTATTCAAACAATTTCCATCATTATTGATGGAGCGTTTATCTTTTGTGCTTTCATCTGTAGTAACTTCTTTATCTATTGGATTTGTGGGATAGACGCCCTCATCGGCCTACTATCACTTACAATCTTTATTCCATTAAGTCTATTGATTTCAAGAAAACGCTCACTCCTTGCTAAGCAAATCTATACAGTTGTCCAAGACAAGTTAGATAAAGTTAGTTATTGGTTGAATTGGCATCTTTACTTAGAGTCATGGGGCTTCTCTCATTCATTCTTGAGTTCTACAAGAGATGTGATGATAAAAGAGAATGTTCTTCGCAACCAAGACTCACTATGGAGGGCGTGTGATCTCTATAGTATTTGCTTTGGGAAATTGATCCCTGTTTTAATTGTCATCTCCCTTTCCTTATTGACCTACCCCATTTCTTCTGGTTTATTAACAACATTATGGTTAGCAATTCCAGTCGTCGGCATTATAATCACATACAACAGGTATCAAAAACAAAAGATTGAGGGCCTCGCAGCTTTCAATGAAATCAAAAAACACCTTCACCTTTCTTTAGAGAGAGATTGCAATCGTATTGTATCTAAAGATAGTTGGGGAATTTGGCAAGGATCTCTCGCAGAAAACAGCTGTGAATTCAATCATTCTTTTGATGTGCTGGGGAGGCTAAATTTACGAGAAGAACTTACATCCGATCCCTCTTCTCTTTTCCTTGAGTTAGACGGGAAAAATCTATCTTCAGGTCAGAAAAGTCGCGTTTTGTTAGCTCGCGGGGTTAATCTGGCTTTACACTATAATCTTCCCTTACATGTGAAACAAAGTTTTAATAATCTCGATCCTACGAACAGATTTAGAATCCACAAATGTTTAAATGACCTCTCTGCAATAGTCCTCATTCATATGGAAACCGAAATTGATTTTGATTCTCCAGATGAAAGAACTTCAAAAGAGGCATTGAATGCAGAAAGAGTTCTCAATATAGAGGAAAAAACATTCATCTCTCGTTCTCTTAACTCTGATAATCAAAAAACCCCTTCTTTACTGAATGATATTTTGAAGTTATGCCGTTCTTATTTCCTAATTATGTTTCTGCCAGCAATTGGATTAAATACTCTGGCTAGTATAACAGTGCTCAATGTTCCAGATTCATGGCGATTAATTTCATTACTCCTTCTAGGATTACTGGTTTTTACTGTGGTCCTTCTCATGGGGAAAGCGATCGAAGCTCATGTGCGTGAATGGGCGCTTGAGAAGGGATATAATGTATTAAAGCACCCATTGAATTGGACAAAGGCCGACTTCTTCCAAAGGATATCGGAAAACTACCGTACTGTATGCGAGAGAATCTCTTGGTATACCCATGATGTGGTATGGATCACTTCATTGCTATTATTTGCTTTACTCTCGTCTCTATATGTTATTGGCTTAGTCGCTTTGATTGTGAGCGTGTTTTTTATTATATTGTCGCTTTATATTTGGAGAATGTTAAACCCTGCCATTGTTTTTACAAGACAGACTACGGTAAGTAGTCTCAATATTTATTTAACGAAGATAGCCAATCTTGTAGCTATTTCTCGCTCCCCAAAGGTTGAAGTTTTAAACACAAAAAGAAAAAAAGAATCTTATGAAGCATGGAACGCCTTATTTGTATCTCAGATGGAATCGGATGCGACAAAGTATGCCCTCAGCACTTTATTATATTTACTATCAGGAATATTGATTGTAACAATTACCAATTTATTTTTTTATATTCCACACTATGAGGCATTGTTTACTTTAGTCATTTCTGCATTTTTATATGTGGATTATAACATCGCTATGTTTTTTCAAGCCCTTTCAGGTTTTAACGCACAACGTATTGCAATGCATCGTCTCGATGAGACAGAACAATCTAGAAATTCATTTGGTAGCCTCTTTGTGAAACAAGATTCAAATTACTCTACACTCGCATGTTATAATCGCACTATCAATCAAAAGTATCCTGCATATGTATTTCAATCTGGCCAATCCTATTCCGTTGTAGGCAATTCTGGGAGTGGAAAAACTCTTTATTTACGTTCATTAGCAGGAATGCACCCATGCCAAGAATTAGTAGATAATAAACTTCCTAGAGAGGGTGTGATTTATATAGATAAGGAGTGCATACAAATTCTAGGGAATATTGAAAGAGATTCTTCAGAAGCAAAGGAAAGCAAAGAAGTTCTATTTTGCTTTCTAGAGAAAAAATTGTTAGAACAAAGGAGAATTTTTATTTTTGATGAGGCACTTGCTCATTACCCCCTAGAAGAAGCACTCCCACTTTCAAAGGCTCTTGCCGCACGCATTGAATCTTTCAAAGGAGTATTTCTGCTAGTTGATCATCGTTTCCATCTAACAAATCTAATTACCATTGCCGCCGGAAAAAGCTATTAAATATTAATCCATACCCTCGCAGGGAGACATCCACTCTACAATTATTTTGCGTATTCCACTCAAACCGATCACCCATTCCATTTTAAAGCGATCAGTCATTCCGTTCAAACCGATCACCTATTCCGCAAAAGAAGAGGAGAGGCCAAAGAAAAAGGAGTTATGCCACCTTGTCGCGTGATCGCTTTGAGTGGAATGAGTGATCGCTTTAAAATGGAATGGGTGATCGGTTTGAGTGGAATACGCAGCATGTCGAAAAAAACTTCAAGCATTACAGGCAAACAAGACCTGATTCCTATATGATTGCTATCAGAAAATCAGGTTGCCTGGCCTGTGGCAAGACAACCTGAATAATTGCAAATAACTTCTAGAATGAATACTTCAGTCC
>JABDBC010000053.1 GCA_013288825.1 Chlamydiota bacterium | reverse complement strand
GCCGTTGGCCTGATGAAATGGACCCGGAAATGGCTGGAACTAGGCCGCTCAAATTCTTGCTAAAAATGCCCATTCGTTTCTCCCCAGGTCTGGCTTGTGATTTGTAATTTGGGCTGAAACAGAGTTTCAATATCAAGTGTGCCCAAATTGCAAATCGCATGCCTGAACCCAATTCAGTTAAAACGATGCTGTCAGGCAGAACTGTCCCTACGCGCGCTTTTGCCTACACATGCTCTTCGCGCATGGGACAGTTCTGCATAACGCCATCGTCTTTAACACAGGCCAATCTATGAAATAAAAGACTTTTGATGTGGCCTGTGTTAAAGGCGATGGCGTTATGCGAGAACCGTCCCCGGCGCGCATTTTATTTGTTTATCTGAAAACCTTTGATTTATAGTGATTTAATTAATGACAATTGGTAATATAAACAGTCATAATTATATTATTATCATTATCAACAAAATGTGTCGTATATGTCTATTTCTACATCTTTAAGCAGTACACCACCACCACCATCATCATCATCTTCTTTTTCTGCTCCATTATCCTCCTCCTCCTCATCATCATCATATTCATCTACTTCTTCCCCTATTCGGGGGCGACTGACTCCTTATAAAATGGGTCTTTCTAAGAAGCAGATAGGGGTTTTGGATGCCATCAGAGATAGTGTTTGGATAATACGTCCGCGGCAACAACACATAGTTGAGCATCGCTTGTCGGAGTCCACTTTTATTATTTTAGGCCGTCTTTTACCCGTCTTAAGTCCAAAATTTCGAGCGATCTCTTCCAGACTTGTGGACGAATTTGAAAAAACTGGAAAATCTGTCGAGTCAGGTCTTTGTATTACTGGAGGCTTAGCAACAAGCATCTTGATGTCTGAATTTACAGAAACAGAACCTGGTTCTGCTGCATTACTCCACACTGAGTTACCCCACACTTCGTTACCCCGTTGGTATGCAAGTGATATAGATTTGTCTGCCACTGTGGACATGCGTGAAAACTATGAAGCCTCTCTTAATTGTTTATGTAACTCTATGGCCCCTTCGTTGCTAGAAGCATTGCGAAATGATAATTTGGATTTATTAGATCTAATTCTTGCGTATATGGCATTTCAACCCCTTTTACAACATAATTTGGAAAGGTGTTATGAAGACATTAAAATTATACTCATAGAGACCCTTAAAAACCTATTGTCCCTATTCCATCGTAAATCTGCGAATAGCTTTACGGCCAACAAAATGCTCGATTATTTGTCTAAGTCTTCTTTAAATCATACTCACTTGAAGTTGTGTTTAGCTGACCTTAGTAAGATGTGTATGAATTTGTCTAGTCTGCATAAAGCAATAAAGAATATTGCGCTCACCCTCTCTAACTTCAAATCAGAGGAACACTTTCTGCAAGAATTCATTAAAAAATATTATCTTGAATATCAGCTTATTGATGATCGCCAATTTCGTCAGGTTTCTGATCGAGGTCCGAATGAAATACTTTCATTGATGGTTAAGTTCGGTCCTTATAATGTGCGTCTGGATAATGTTGACAAGCCTCAAGCAATAGTTAGTACAGGTCTTTTTGATGGGCCCAGAATTGGATTAATAGGGGTTAACCGAGGGAAAGTATGGGTTGTGAATAAAAATATACCTTGTCAGGAAGCGGAAGCAAAAGCCGCTCTAGAAATAATGAGAAGTGCAAATTATAGTCCCGACCCTACTGGACTTGATGATATGAGCTTTCGAGTACTTCTCAACATCACTCGCGGTGCTGTGATCCCTTCAAGAAGAGATCTTACAATCAAGACTTTAGCTCAATTATTATCCACATATGGGTGTTCATCACCGAAGTTTATTGGGAAGATTTCTAAGTTTATCATGAATCATTCTAACACAGCGATATTGAGCGCTTCTCAAAGGCCAGCCTTTACTTCATTGTATACTGATGAAAACGGAGCTCCTCTATCATGGCGTAGGGCTTGCACAGCTGCATTTGTTATTAACTCGATTTTCTATCTACAACATATTGAAGACGAGAAATTGAGAGATAGCTTCATCCAATCAATTGTAAAAAATCGATTGGGAATAGGGTTTACTTCTCCAGACTTGACAACAAGATATTCAAGTTCGATTATCTCCGCCGTTCATGGACAACTCATTTGTGCGTCTCTAAAAACTGCTGCAGTTGCCCATCGAGCTTTTCCAAACTCAAAAAGGCATCAGAGTATTTGGGGGGATTGGAGTTTATCACTTTTAGTCGACAAGCGACCCTTTTATATTGCCGTAGAAGAGGAACCTCTAGGGCGGTCAGCGGTTAGACATTTGCAAAGTTTCAATCATATGCTCCCACATGTGCTCTCTTCTGAAACGGCTCCGTTTTTATCTCCATTTGGGCTGTCACCCTATTCGCGGGAATCGAGTGTTCAGACATGGTTGGAGATCATGAGAAGTCCTCCAGAATTGCTACCGGAACTTTCCTCATTTTCCAACGTCCTAGTTTATCAATCTAATGCTGATTTTTATAGAATCGTTTACGAGAAGTTCCAAGATTGTTTGAAAGACGAAGTTCAAGTGCGAGAGGTACGTGATCAATGGTTGAAGTCTGGGTTATTAGCACTCGCAGAATCATCGACAGATTCTTTTTGGAAAGGACTTTCAATCTGCCTACACTTGTCTGACAGAGCCATTTCTCATGATTTGTTAAAAGCTGTGATAGAAGATATAAATGAAGAAAGACTAGAGAAGGTGTTTTCAACTAATCCTCAGCTGCGTATCCTCGTAATCGAAAGATTGCTAAACTTCATCTATGAAGCTGCAAGAACTAAAAATAGAATTCGTTGTTATGGGTTAATTTCTATTGCTTCTCGATGTGGGGCGCTATTTCCCCCTGATATTCAGTTTTTTGCTCAGATCATTTGTTATCAATCAAGTTTGAACAGTTCAAAGTTACAAGAACACATAAAACTCTTCTATTTTAATTTAAGGCAAGGGAATTGGAAATCTATTCAGAAAAGTAGGAAAAGTGTCTCAGAGGATCTGCGAGAAGCAATTGGAGCCTTAATGTGTCCCCCATTGAACGCAGAGAATGTAAAACATGCATGTGAGTCACTTTCTCTTATTATCGATTCTCCCGATTTCATTGCGCTTCAAGACGTAATCCTACAGGCAATTAACAAGTTGTTACCCTCTTATCAGAAAGAATGGGAAACGTTAAGGGCCAAGCTGTTAAAGCATGAGTCTGAGCCTAGTTCTTCGAGATCGATGACGCATGGTTCTACTGTTATCTTGAGACAAATGGTTTTGGAGCCTCCTTTTGCTCAGAGATCTGTTAAACAGGTCATTGAGAGCATTCGTGCCTTAGACTATGCAAATGGAGGGATTCATCTTTTCGTGCATTCATTCCCTTTGCTACCCGTTCATGAGGGTGTTCTGGATCAGTTTAAAAGACTTATCGACCTGAATCGGGGAAATTTAAAGGTTTTATTCACCGAAGAATTTATAAGTGTTATACGGCAATTATTTGAAAATCGACAATGGCTTGAAATGATTCATGAAAAAGCCAACCGTCAATTTTTTGCATTGGCTGAAAGTATTTTATTTTCTGAGCACCATTCTTTAGCGGTATCAATGTTCAAAAGTTTGTGTGAGAGAAGTCCAAAACTTCAATCTTCAATAGAAAGTCGATTACTAAGGGATCTAAGTTCAAAAACAGATTCCAGTCGATTTATTGAAAGATTAAATGCATTGAGCTATTGGAGTTCCGATTTCGAACCAATAATAAAGCACCTCATGACGATGTTTCCCAGTACTCCTGAGATTCAGATGCCACCTCAAGCCATCGCATGCGTCAATACGGTTCGCGACGAAAGAACGAATCTTTATAATGTCAAACACAAATTTTTTGATTCTTTAACAGCCTGGATCAAGGCAGCAGATTCTCCTCTAAAAGGGTCTGTGAACAAACTATTGCAGGAGGGAAGAGTCTTTCTAGAACATTTGAAGGAAAAGACTAATAAAATTCATTCATCCAATTTAATCTCTATTTTGGATAGATTGAAAACCCTTTTATCGCGTACGAAAGGAGACGACAAATTAGTTTTTGAAGAGTTCGATAGGATAGGCAAAGCTCTTTTGGTGATACTCCAAACTGCGACAGTTGAGACATTGGTTGCAACAGAATCTTTGATTGAAGAAGTGTTCTTATCTGGTGTAGTGACCAAGGAAAATAGAGATCCTATTTACCTGTCGATCATAAGTAGATATGAGGAACTAGAAAGTGAACTCCCTATTTCTCTGTTAAAATGGGATGTGGGGCACCAAAAAGCATCGTTATCGTCTTCTAGCACGAGTACAAAAGGAGTTGCCTTTCGCAATCTGTGCGCAAGATTGAAATCGTGTAGCTCCCGAGATTCTGTAGAGCTGGATTTTTTAGTAGTAAATACTGTTGATGATCTGATGAAAATCTTAGCTGAAGCAGACAAGAATCCGGTCACTGTAGGACAGATTCAAGACCTTGTTCTATTGCTCAAGGATTTATTTAACCGGTGGGGCAGTAGCGAAGAGGTTTCTAAAGGATTCGAGGAACTTATCACGAAAATTAGCAGTTCCAGTCTTCTTCCAACGCTTAGAGTTCCTCCGTACTGCACAGTATTCGATGGAATCCTTCGAACAAATAATGAAGCATTGATAACACTTGCCTTAGTTAATCTTTATCAGGATCCTCCAGATTTATTGGATGTGAGAAATGCTTTAGAGATTTTGGCACATATTGCAGAGCATCCTCGTGAGTTATATTACGGGCAATTTTGCAACATTGTTAAAGAACTTTCAGAAAGGGATCAAGCTAGTTACTTAAAAGCTGTGCAACTCAAAATGAAATATTGCACCAGATTATTTTTTTCAGAACGGGTTCAAGATAAGAAAGAAACCTATATCAAGTACATTTATGAAATATGTAATGACGCAATGCCAAAGCTGGCTCGATTGACTCCAGATCAACAAGAAATCTGCTGTCGAGAGCTCATCGATGCATTAGTCCCCACCGATCGGTTGGAACTATTGCCTATTGCTATAAATATCGTTATAGATTGGCGTAAAAATCGGGTAAGCGTTCTTTTTGAGCATCTGTTGATCAAAGTTAAACTCTTAGAAAGTGAAAAACTTATAAAATTGGAGATCAAAAAACTCGTTCCCTATTTAAGTCTTGCGGCAGAGAGTCAAGATGTCACAAATGTGTTAGAAATAATAGAAATGATCAATAAATTGCCCTATTCGCTCGAAAATTGGAGCTTTTGTATCGAGTTGTTGTTGACTCTTTCTTCTAGAATTTTTGTGTTACATGATGCAAGTAAGGACCACCTCAGAAAAAAAATTAAAATCAATCTTGTTGTAAAGTTATTTCAAGATAAATTTGATCAATATTTGATCACTTTATTGCCCTTATTCATGGGTGACCCGTACCACAAATCGAATGCAATAAGTATGCTCGAGCAAATGCTTTCAATATATAATGCTGTTGGTAAGCCTGGGTTTGGGCTGCAAAAGTTATTTGAAAGCTCACATGTCTATAGGCAGAGGCAACCTGGCTACTTAGGGTACCAAATCTGTAGTAAACTTTTTCAGTATAAGTTTCTTGAATCAACCAATGAAGAAGAAAATAAGAATAGGATGGAGATCCAAAAAACAATTCTTTCAGAGATGGATCGACTTGTCCAAGGGATCATAGTTTTTGAGAAAGCACATCATTGTGAAGCTCCTCTTTCGTTTATGAAATTTACCGAATGTGATTTTGATAAGTACACTATTGCTTTGAAAGAGATGCATAGAGGTTTTTTTACAGTAGCTCTCCGCGGGGAACTTCTTGAACACAGCCGGAGACATCATATACCTATGAAAAGTTACGAACTGTTTACCTCATATCTAATGAGAGTTCTAAATAGTAATAATTTTTATAAAGAAAGTCATTCATTAGTTATCTCGTGCTTTGGAAATTTAATTTTGAGAGTTGGTATAATAAAAGGAATTAAAAAAATTAGCGAGTGTAGTTTAGAAGAACACAAGATGAAAAAGGCTGATTGGTTTAAATACTTTTTGCGAGCGCGTGAACATGAGGCTGCCATTAAAGCTATAATAGAGTTTGCTGCTGCGGAACTAGAGGATACATGTTATAAAAATACCAATGCACATACTGAAAGGGCTAAAGCTTTAAAGGATAAAGAATATTTTGAGCAATGTGTCGAATTAGATTCAGAATTAGATTCCAGTGATAATGCAATTATGCGCGCTACAACTTCCATTGTTCAAGATTTAACGGAAGAGGATGTAAAAGTTCTGGTTGGAGAAGAAGTTCAGAAGAAAGGAACTGAAGCAGCATTACAATTTTTGGAGCAATCTTTAAAAGAAGGACATCATTTTCATTTGAAATCACTTATAACTGATCAAGATAAAATGGAATCTTTTCGGAAAACTATTGATTTATTTCAAATCGTGAAAAAAAATTGTTTCTGTGCCATTAGTGATTATAGAGTGCTTGAATTTCATATGTTTTGGTTAGAGAGGATAGTAAAAAAATGGTATGAAGAAAACAAAGAGGATTTGCTTAAGCTTAGAAATGATATGATGGGTGCTGAAATGGGAGATTTCGCAGACTTTTTTGATATGTTTCCCAACGTAGAGCCAGCCTGGAGGACGAAATACAAGATTGCAGATGGGTGAGTTCTTGCCAACTCTTGCATGGCCTGGTCTGCGCACGGGCACGGTCTGGTCTGCGCGTGGGACGGTTCTCGCCTGACAGCATAACGTTTTAACACAGGCCGCTTAAAAAACCTTCTGCTTACAACATCAGCCTGTGTTAAACGTTATGCTGTCAGGCAGAACTGTCCCTACGCGCTTTTGCCTACACACGCTCTTCGCGCATGGGACAGTTCTCCATAAGGGCACACTTTTAACACAGGCCAATCTACGAATGTAAAATTCTTTTTGTGTGGCCTGTGTTAAATGTATGCCCTTATGCGAGAACCGTCCCCGCGCGAAAATACTCGCCCCCAATTCCGAAGAACCTTCATTTTTGCTCTTTTTTTAACCAAATATGTGATTAAAAAGAGCAAAAAAGAAGAACCAGTGCCCTGGTTTCATTTCTAATTTTCATCGTTCCCACACCTGCGGTTTTCGCTCGCAGGCTCGCGGAAACCTTGGTGTGGGCTACAAAACGAGAGAAAAAAGGGCAAAAAATGAGAGGGAGTTGCACAAACTTCACCTCGGCAATCCGACCGATTCCCTTCTAATATCTTATAGACCCACATTATAGTATCTTTAATTTACGATTCTTGATACGCTATTCCATTGAAATTATATCCCATATTAAATTAACAAAAGATTCTCTAAAATTATGTCTATTACCCCACCAAGACCAGGGTCCGCTCCTGAGGCATCTTCTGACGCATCTTATTTATTAACACCCCTTACACCTCACATAGAACAGGTTTCAAAAACTGAATCTGATTACTACAGAGAATTGCATGAAACGACATTTTTAGTACCACCAGAACCATCATCGGCACCGTTTTTTGTTTTAGACAAAGCCCTTCCTGACATCCCTTTGGGGATAGGATATTGGGGTAAGACGTTTGTAGACAATCTTGCAAAGAAAGGAATTTTAGTTGATCCACCCTCATCGGCATTGCGTCATACAGGTGGAGGGACTATACATGCAAAACACCGCTGGTGGTTAGCTGCAGACTTGGATTTTGCTGTGACAGTAAAAATGTGTAACAATACGTTCAAAGTACCTATCGATTGTTTGAGTCGTTCTCTGATTGAACCCTTCAAAGCGGGATTATTGAAAAGTGGGATTGATACTCTCGATCTTATTTTGGCGTATATCGACTCTCAACCACATCTTAAGCCTTCTTTTGTGCTAATACCAAAGAGAATCAAAAATGCCCTAATGGTATGTGGAAAAAGTCTTGATCACCCATATGTACGCCCGCTCTCCGACTATGTTAATAATCCGAATCCTAGCCTCGATCTTGCAAGATTGAAATACTATTTAAACATATATGAAATGTTTCGTAGAACAATATTTTCGAAACGCAGTGCAATAGATTTAATATTAAAACGGACTCCTCCATATAAAACTGAGGACGAATTTCTCAAATTCTTCATTGGCAAACATTACATTAAAACTCAGCGTATTTTTGATGTTGAGGAGACAGATAAAAATGACAATATTACTTGTTTGATGGTCAATTTCGGTCTTTTTAATGTGCGCATTTCCAATAGGAAATATTTACATCATCCAAAAGAAATAGTTAGCACCGCCGTCCTTGATTCTCGAAAAGCGACTTCTACCCATACAGCGCATATCATTGGATTTAGACCATGTGGGGAACCTGAATGCAAAAGAATTCATGAAATATTTGCCAAAGTAATTTACAACCCCTGTCCTATTGGGCTCGATAACATGAGCTTTCGCGTTGTTCTCAATATTTCTCGGGGGGCTTTGATTGATCCTGAAGATGGAGGGAAATCTCTTAAGAAGCAAACTCTGGGAGACTTGTACCCAAAATTTTCTGGGTTTGAATCTACGCAGTTTAGATATAAATATGCAAGTTTTGCTGCGACCCATTTTTTCACATTTGCTTTAACTGAACATGAAAGAAAACTTCACTCTGCTGTACGTGTGGACAAAAATGGAGTCCCCATTTCTTGGTCTCAGACAGCTCATGCTGTGAACTTTGTCAATTGGATATTTTACCTCCAATCAACTCCTAGTATCTACACACCCGAACAAAATAAAATCACTCAGACTATCGCTGAAGATTGGTTGAGAAGGGATACAGGAGTTTTGCGATTATTTGCTACATTCCTTGAGGATGAACCAAACCAAGCTAAGAAAGCCTTGACAGCCATTCATGGAGAACTATTTTGTTCGTCTTCACGAAAAGATGTTCGAATTGCCTACAGGTGCTTTGAGAAGTTTGCCCATTTATATGGCGGAGCTGATTGGAGTATTGCTGTCATTGTAGACGGACAACCCTTTTTTATAGGCGTCGATCCCAAACCGATTGAACAAACAGCTTATGAACATCTCTTAAGCGTAAGATGGCAACAAGAAAAACAAATTTTTTTCATGCCTGTCCTTGATGTAAGACCTCTTTCTGTTAAAGAGAGTGTTCAAAGTTGGCTTGAAATTGTAATAAATCCTCCAAAAATTGCTGAGGAATTATCTTCGTTTCATTTCACAGAGACAGCAAAAAAATATCGTTTAGCTTTTCTTAGGGCAATTGACAGGGGATTTTCAGAATACGTCATAGATCATGTGGCCTATCGACGAATGTGGTTAGCGGAGGAGCTTGAAAAGGTTGGAGGGACTTTGGAATCCCTTTCGATTGCCCTTCAGTCTTGCTGGAAAGAGGGCTCCTCCCCCGTAAGCCAAACTATTGAAACCCTTACAAAAACTATAGGGGATTTAGATGAGGGAGAATTGGAGAGAGTTTTCTCACACAACCCAAAAGTGCGCACTTTGATAATAGAGCAATTGCTGAATATCATCCAAAAGCAAGCTTGCACGCGAAACGTACGCCAGTTTTATAGGTTGATTGCTGTGCTATCTCGTTATGAGAAACTATGTCCCCCTGATGTTCAGTTTTTTGCCCATGTTATTTGTTTTCAATCGATGTTGAAAAATCCCAAGTTGCAAACGCACATCGAAAATTTGAATAGTTTTTTAAGGCGACGAGATTGGACAGCGATAAATAGCATGAGAAAAAGTGTCTCAGCAGATCTGAGAATAGCGATTGGTGAGTTAACCCAGCCCCCATTAAAACCTGAGGTCTTGAGACATGCCTGTGAAGCGCTTTCTCTTTTCATTGATTCTCCCTATCTCATTGCCGTTCAAGATGTGGTTTTGAAAGCGATTAACCAATTATTTCCCCGCTATCAGGGAGAATGGAACATGTTAAGAGCTCAGCTTTTAAAGCGTGAATCTGAGGGCAGTTCCACCAGATCAATGACACATGGTTCTACAGTTGTACTTCGACAACTACTTCAAGAAGTTCCAAGTTTAATTGTGATAGAGCAAATTAGTGAGACTCTTCAATCCCTAAACAAATTCCAGTTTAAGGCTAATTATGTTGAGATCTTAGCCTATCTTCAATCAATCTACTCTGAATACCCCAAGGAATGGGTGGAGCTGCGAAAACTGGTGCTTTCTATTGTGTTAGCTGGATACTCTGAACCAATTGGTAGGACAACAACTGCAGTTTCTAGGTTATTGCGAGAAACTGATTCTAAAAGAATCTCTGAAGAGCTAGAGGTCTTGAAAAAATCATTTGTAGATCGTGAATTAATTCATCATGCGATTAGCTCTGATTCTCTTTTTCGTGATATGCTTGCTGAAGGGCTTCTTATAATTATACAAAGGCATATTAACATAATGCCTGAAATGATCATGGAGTTAATTGAAGAGATTAATAAGTTGGAAAGGTTTTTTACACCTGAGCAGAAGCAGTATGTTGAAATAATTTGTTTCCAACATCAAGTTGGAAATGAAGTGCTCCAGAAACAGATTGAAGAGGTATATCCCCATACCGTACGCAGTCACCGCAACTTGTTCGACGAGAAGATGAAGGGGGTTATAGGCTGTGTAGCACGGATTATTAAAGGCAAGCTCGATGAGTATCCCAATCAAGAAGCGCTAAAAGATGCCATTACGGGCTTTCATATCATTGTACGGTCACAATTTTTTCCACTTGTTCATGGTGAAGTTCTACTACAATTTATTAGAATGCTGGATCTTCTTAATGGCGAATATCAAGAATTATTCGATGATCCGAAAGTTGAAACTATTGTAAGGCATTTATTTGAACAACGGCAAGGAACTGATACTTATATTGAACACCGTTTTAGTGTTTTTGCGCGTGACATTTTATTTACTCCACACTATCGTTTGGGACTATTTTTGCTCAAATCACTCACTCTCGGAAATCCAAAGTCTATATTTGATACCGAGCGATTATTGCTTGACGATCTCTTAGCTGCCAAGGATGACTACAAAGTCTTTCTTAAGAAATTGGGTGTTTTAAGGGAATGGGGTCCCAAATTTGAAGCAATAATAAAGGAAATAAAACCTGCAACACACCCCGCGTCAAAAATGAAAACGCCACAAAATGTAATTAATCTTCTTTCTAATTATATGGATGACCACAGGATCCAATATGAATTCAAATATTCTTACTTCGAATCAATTAACACATGGATGGAAGGCGCTAAAAAAGTTAAAAAGGAAGATGCATTTAGAGCATTTCAAATGGGGAAAAGGCATCTAGTTGAATTAATATCAAGAGGATGTGAACCGTCGATACTAGTTCCTTTTTTCAAGGTATTAAAAGGTGTTTGCTCGTTTGCATCAGAATCTGAAGCCAAACTATGGTCCGAAGAAGTAGAAGGAATGCATAAAATTATTTTCGAGGTGATACAAACTACTACTCCTCAAGTGTTAATTGAAATTGAATTATTAATTACCGATGTTTTTTCAAAAAAATTGATCGGAAAAGAGCGAAGAGATAGTATTTATGAGGCAATTGTTGCTAAGTATATTCTTCTCAAATATGACGTTCCCTTTTCTCTTTCAAAATGGGATCTTGAACATTTTATAAGCCTGCTAATTTCTCCCGACACTACTGAACCAAAGGAAAAATTATTTCGCCAATTTTGTACAAGGATTAAATCTTATGGTTTTAAGAGTTTAAAACACCGCGATTTGGTGGTCAATATTGTTAATGAACAAATGCTCTTTCTAAATGCTGCAAGTTCAAGCCCGTTAATTACTGGATATACAATTGAATTCATCTCTATGCTTAGGCATCTCTTTGGAACATGGGGTAAAAATGGAGAACATTCTAAAGAATTAGAAGATCTAATTTCTGTAATATTAAAATCTCCGCTATTTCCAAAATTTAGAACACCTGACTATGCGCCACTTTTCGAGGGGTTACTGAGCACGGGTAATCGACAACTCTTTGTTTTTGTTTCGTCAATTTATAAAGAACAAGCATTAAATAATGAAAAACTATCGAATCCTATACTTGCTTTAGATTATTTAAAGTGTTTTTCAAGATTCCCTACTTCAGAGTATTTTGAACAAACGTTCTATATTATTGAAAAACTGGGTGAAGGAGATTTGGTTCATTTCTTGAAGGCATATGAGCTTGGTCTCGCTTGTTGGGATAGATTAATTTCTTCAGAACATCATAACAGTAAGCGAAGGAGTACATATGTACAAGGACTTGTGGAGTTTTCAAATCGCTCCATTCCGGGTCTTAGCAGATTAGGGCCTACTGATCGAGAAAGCCGACATAAGATACTCATGACATTGCTAACTCTTCCGAATAGCCTAGAGTTATTCTCTCAGGCCTGTTTGCTGGCTGTTACATGGAGTAGATCGCATCCGATTTCGTGCGCACCTTTATTAGCAAAAATATTAACACTCGAGAGTACAAAGTTTGCCATCCATTCATTCGAATTGAATACTCTCATTCCTTGTTTAAGTTTCGTGGCCGGTAGCACTGATCTATTTGCTGCTCTCGCAATTATTGATAAAATTGACAAAATGCCGCATGCATTCGAACTTTGGAAGTTTTGTACTGAAGCTTTGGAGGGCATTTCTCTGAGGCTTTTTGCAATTGACAGTGCCTCTGAAGAACACAATAGAAGAAAAGCTGCAGTAAAGACCGCAGTTGGCTCATTAGCTGGTACGCTCACCCGACATTTATTCGAGGTTGCACCTCATTTCAATCGTGACCAAAACTATAAGTCAAATATACTTATAATGATCGATAAACTGATGTCGTTATACAGAGCATCTGATTGTGTTGAAGTGGGAATAAAGTTGTTCTGTGAAACCCTGAGCAAGCTAGAACTTACTCCCTATATAAAATTCAAAATATGTATACAGATTTTTAAATATAAAGATAGCTTTACAGAAGATGTCCTGCGCACAGTGAGTGCG
The DNA here is from genome assembly GCA_013288825.1 of Chlamydiota bacterium. GTDB lineage: Bacteria > Chlamydiota > Chlamydiia > Chlamydiales > Parachlamydiaceae > JABDBC01. Next base: position 4,695 of record JABDBC010000053.1, on the reverse strand, counting down.
GTGATTTACGACGCAACCAGCTTTATTGTTAGAATGGAAAGTGAGACATCACCGCCCTGTAAATTTCCTTTAAATTTTATGGGGCGCAATGAACTGAGTAATGATTATTTTGTGAACGCATTGATTCTTATGCATCGTGTTTATTTTTTAAACGCCACTAAGAATGGAGATACACTACGTTATGATAACTATAAAGAATATTATTTCCGAGCTTTAAATGGAAAAACTTTTCACTTAGATCTTGTCCCAGTGGTTACTGGCACCTGTTTAAGATTAGTCATTGGCTCGCCTATGGTATTATATTTAAAGGAAATCTGTGAAGCAGAGGTGAGTAAAGCAAAATCGACAGTGAGCTGGAATAACATGCTATACTCAATGTTTCGCTCCAATCATAATAAATTAATAGATCTAGTCTGTTCAGAATTTCAAAAGCGGCACAACAGAAACTATGAAATATTCTCGAAACGATACCATGCGCTTCCCGATAAAACATATTTTGGAAGTTCGCCATCTACACTGAAAGAAGAGGCCAGGACACGCGAATTTGTAGCCACTTTTGTTGAACTGATACGTCATGCCGAACTCGATTTCGATGCGGATATAAGTGAGAAAGCTTTGGTGGAATCTCCACAAGAAGCCTTAAGGTTCTTAGAGCTTTCCATAGAGAAAGGAGGTGATTTCAATTTGGCTTCACATAAATCTGCAGCGGATAAGCTTGGGGCATTTGAACAAATTCTTGATTTATTTTTGGACGTGCAAAAGATTTTATTTAGAACGAGTACTTCATATGAGGTGTTGGAGGTTCATGCGCTTAGGCTAAAAAAAATCGCTGTGAAGTGGTACCAGCAGAATCAGAGCCAATTTGAGATAATATTTGGGAATTTGTCAGTTACAAAACCAACTGATGTACAGATATTTGTAAGAAAAGTGAAACTACTGATGGATCTGTTTCCGCCGCCGACAAAGTAAAGCCTGGTGCAGGGACGGGCTTATCAGGCCAACGGCCTGACGTATAAAAGCCTAGGGCACCGCCCTAGGTCGTCCAGAGTTGATTCTCAGGCTGAAAGCCTGACGTATGGTTTACAAAATTATGTTAATCCCACAGACATTGCTCATCAAATGGAACCCGATTGAGTTGGAGGATCTTATGGTATTAATCTTGAAAGGATTGAGTTTTGTGGTGTTCCTTTTGGTTTGAAATATATGTCACCCTGAATTGGGGTTTGTTTTGCATCAACTGTGTTTGCTATACACCAGGCTTTCAGCCTGAGAATTAACTCTGGACGTACCTAGGACGTTGCCCTAGTACACTGTAAGGTAAATCCGTGCCAGTAAAAACTCCGCCAAAGCCCCGGGGTTGAATCGATCGTAAGTCACCCCATATTGCTAATATTGGGTGACTTACGATCGTTCAACCGCGGGAGCTTTCGCGAAGTTTTTACTTGGACGGATTTACCTTACAGTGTACTAGGCTTTTATACGTCAGGCCGTTGGCCTGATGAAATGGGCCGGCGCGTGCTTAGCCCTCGCAACGACTCTTGCATGGTCTCGTCTGCGCGTGGGACGGTCCCACGCACAGCAAGACCATTTATGTCCTTTTTTCTAATCACTCTTTTTCATTATAATCGCTATTTTCCCCTATAACCAGGTAATTTTTTATGTTCGATCCACTTGACAATGAATCCTTTAATGCACGCGAATTGCGCATGCTCAAATTCTGGCGCGATTCAAACATTTTCCTACGCTCTGTCAACGAGCGCAAAAATGGCCCATACTTCACATTTTACGATGGCCCCCCTTTCGCCACTGGTTTGCCACATTATGGACATCTACTCGCTGGCACAATTAAAGATGTCGTCCCCAGATACAAAACGATGAAGGGGTATTACGTCCCGCGGCGCTTTGGATGGGATTGCCATGGTCTTCCCATCGAACAGGAGATCGAAAAAGCCCACAACCTATCTGGAGCCACATCAATTGAAGCTTTTGGCATACAAAACTTCAATGAAGAATGTCGAAAAATTGTCCTGAGATATACTGAAGAATGGAAAACTGTCGTTAATCGCATGGGACGCTGGGTCGATTTCGATGCCACTTACCGTACCATGGATCTTTCTTTCATGGAATCGGTCTGGTGGGTGTTTAAAGAGCTTTTTGATAAAGGACTTGTCTACGAAGGATTCAAAGTCATGCCTTTTTCCGCAAAGCTTGGAACCCCTTTATCGAATTTTGAAGCAGGTGAAAACTATAAAGACATCGACGACCCTTCGTTGACAGTATCGCTGCAGCTCATCGATGACCCCTCAACCTCTCTATTAATCTGGACAACAACCCCATGGACATTGCCTTCAAACCTAGCTGTCATGGCAGGCCCCGATGTCGATTATGTCAAAGTGAAGGATCACTCCTCCCAACGCTCCTATATTCTAGCCGAAAAAGCCCTTCCAACATATTTTAAATCATCTTCAGACTATACAATCATCTCGAAAATGAAGGGACGCCTACTTGCTGATTTGCGCTATCAACCCCTTTTCTCATACTTTGCAGATCGATCCACACAAGGCGCCTTCAAGGTAATCATGGAACCAAGTGTCTCCACCGAAGATGGTACTGGATTGGTGCACTGCGCTCCAGCGTTTGGCGAAGTCGACTTTTATGCCTCCCAGCGCGAGGGGATACCTCTAGTATGTCCTGTAGACAACAATGGATTATTTACTGCAGAAATTCCGGAATATGTCGGTCAATTTGTCAAGGACGCCGACAAAGATATTATCAGACGTCTAAAACAAATGGGACACATCTTCCATCATGGAACCCTTCATCACCGCTATCCATTTTGCTGGCGGTCTGACACTCCATTGATCTACAAGGCAGTCAGGACCTGGTTTGTGGCCGTTGAGAAGGTTAAGGAGGCGATGCTCGAAGCGAATTCAGAAATCCATTGGATGCCAGAACACGTCAAATTTGGTCGTTTTGGCAAATGGTTGGAGGGTGCGAGAGATTGGGCGATTAGTCGTAACCGTTATTGGGGGACTCCTATACCGATCTGGCGTTCTGAGGATGGCAGTTTGTTGGTCCTATCGAGCATTGCAGAGTTGGAAGAGGCGACCGGGAAGAAAATCACAGATATCCATCGTCACTATATTGACGACCTTGTGATTACACGAAATGGAAAAACGTATAAACGAATCCCAGAAGTATTTGATTGCTGGTTTGAATCGGGTTCTATGCCCTATGCACAAAATCATTATCCTTTTGAAAATAGGGAGCTTTTTGAAAAGCATTTCCCTGCAGATTTCATCGCGGAGGGAATTGATCAAACGCGAGGTTGGTTCTATACTCTCACGGTATTAGCAGCGGCACTTTTTAAACAGCCCGCCTTTAAAAACGTGGTAGTCAATGGCATTGTGTTGACTGCTGATGGATCCAAAATGTCAAAACGGTTAAGAAACTATCCCGATCCGATGACCGTTGTAGAAAAGTATGGAGCCGATGCTGTGCGGCTTTACATGCTCCATAGTCCTGCTGTGAGGGCAGAAGACCTCTGTTTTTCCGAACATGGCGTCGAGTTAATCTTGCGTCAAATTTTGATTCCTCTTTGGAATGCCTATAGCTTTTTTATCACTTATGCTCGCATCTATCATTGGAAGCCATCTGAAGCGGTGCTTGCAGAGAAAATCGAACCCGATGCGGTCATCGATAGATGGATCCTCTCCATGTTGAATAAGCTAATCCACGAAGTGGAAGAGGGGATGGACGATTATAATTTGAACGCTGCCGTGGAGCCCTTTGTGGGCTTTGTGGAAAAGCTGACCAATTGGTACATACGCCGCAGTCGACGTCGTTTTTGGGAAGAAGAGGCTTCTTCCGATCGAGATCAGGCCTTTGGCACCCTTTACGAAGTGTTGCTACAGCTCACAAAAATCGCAGCCCCCTTTGTTCCCTTTCTGAGTGAAGCGATCTATAAAAACTTGCGCACAACTCAAATGCCAGATTCGGTCCATTTATGCAGTTATCCCGTCTATCATCCAGGGCAGCGGGATGTTGAGCTCGAACAAGCGATGGAGGCTGTACAGACCGTTGTGAGCCTTGGGCATGCCTTGCGCAAAGATCAAAAACTAAAAGTGCGTCAGCCTTTAGCGACGGCCCACATAGCATCAGGGGATCCTTCTATTTTGCATTTCTTAAAAGATCAGCAGCATTTGATTGCCGACGAACTCAATGTGAAGAACGTGGTTTTTGGCACAGATGAGACAGAATTTGTCGCGCTAAAAGCCAAGCCAAATTTTCGCGTATTAGGGAAAAAAGTTGGAGGCAAAATGCGTGCAGTCCAACAGGCCATTGAGAAATTGGATCAGCACCAGCTGAAGGAAATACTGGAGGGGAGATCGATATCATTGAAAGTGGATGATGAGACCTTTTCACTTACTCCAGAGGACATTCAAGTGGATCGCGTTGTTCACGAAGGGATGGTTGCTGCCAATGAGGGACACATTACAATTGCCCTTGACACAAACCTGACAGAGCCTTTGGTAGTTGAAGGTTTTGCACGTGAAATTGTGAATAAAATTAATACGATGAGGCGGGAGGCAGATTTTGCTGTGACAGACCGCATAAAGGTTCAGATGCAAACCACGCCCAGAGTTGAGAGTTGCTATCGGGAGTATCAGAGTTATATCTCGAATGAGGTTTTAG
>JABDBC010000052.1 GCA_013288825.1 Chlamydiota bacterium | reverse complement strand
TTAAGAAGAAATTCATCGACCGATAGAGCACAAACTAAAGATATCCAAAGATTGCACGAAATGGCAAATCAGGTGCCATTTGATGATCGCATTTGCCATCAATCTCAGTTAAAAGATTTAGATGTTGGTCTTATTAAAGATTTTCTTCGAGAAATTAAAAGCGACCTCATTTCTGAAGTTGATAAGGTTCCTTTTGTTCAACTATGTCGTCAAATGCAAATCGTTCAAGGACCTGAAGAATTTTTAAAGCCATTGAATATTGGCTTACTGATGTTCAACAATAATCCTGAACAGTTTTTTCCCTATACTCGAATTGAAATTGTTGATTTTCACGATGAAGTTGGCGATAGTTTTTCAGAGAAAATCTTTAAAGGTCCTATCCACATACAACTTAAAGAAGCCTTACGATATCTTCAGTCGATGTTTATCAAGGAAGAAATTCGTAAGCGTCCCAACCGGGCTGAAGCAGATCGTTTCTATAATTACCCCTACGTTGCCTTAGAAGAGGCCTTAGCCAATGCGGTATATCATAAAAATTACGGACAAAGAGAACCGATTGAAATCAGTATTAGGCCAGATCGGATTGAAATTTTATCATTCCCAGGGCCATTGCCTCCTCTAAAAATAGAAGATTTAAACAAGGGATCGGCCCAAGTACGTACTTACAGAAATAGACGCATAGGCGATTTTCTTAAAGAGCTTCATTTAACAGAAGGACGTTGCACTGGGGTGCCTAAAATTCGCAAAGCTATGAAGGCTAATGGGTCTCCGCTACCGACATTTAAAACCGATGAGGAATACAATTTCTTTTTGACAATTTTACCCATTCATCCCGAAGCCTCTCGAAAACCACACCGGTCAGAGGACAAAACACACCGGTTAGAAAATGAAACACACCCGTATACCGGTGTGTTGTCATCTGAAACACACCAGTTAGAAGACAAAACACACCGGTTAAAAGATGAAACACACCCGTATACCGGTGTGTTGTCATCTGAAACACACTGGTTAGAAGACAAAACACACCGGTTGAAAGATGAAACACACCCGTATACCGGTGTGTTGTCATCTGAAACACACCAGTTGGAGACAGATACACACCAGTCTACTGGTGTGTGCTCCTCTGAAACACACCAGTTGGAGACAGGTACACACCAGTTTACTGGTGTGTGCTCCTCTAAAACACATCAACCTACTGGTGTGTACCCAATCGATACATTCCCTATAGAATTGCAGTTATTAATTAGTAATTGTGGCAAGTACCCAAATACAAAAGAACTACATTCTCTAATCCAGAAGCTCTGTGCATACAAGGCGTTAACTGCTCAACAATTAATAGATATTCTAAAAAGAAAAGATAAAAAGCATCTTGTCAGGAAGCATCTTACGCCTATGGTCAAGGAAGGATTGTTAAAGTATGTCTATCCAGAAGACGAAGATTCTCCCAATCAAGCCTATACAACAGCAATCTAATAAGAGAAAATGAATCTATGAAAAATAATCAGATAGATAGTTTTCACATAGGTGTGAAAGCGCTTATTGTCAATCAGGAAAAGAAAATTCTTTTATTGGAAAGAGATCACCCCACTCAAAAGATGTATTGGGATATTCCAGGCGGCCGGCTTCACAAGGGCGATTCCCTAATCGACACGCTATTGCGAGAGATAAAAGAAGAAATTGGATTAGACGATCTCAAAGAAATCCATCCTTTCACGATGGCTTTGACAAATATACGCATCCCATCTCAAGAGGGTTCTGTAGGGCTGATTTTTGCAATTTATCACTGTGATATCTCTTTCCCATTTATTCCAATTTTAAGCAGCGAGCATGTGAATTTCGGTTGGTTTAGTCCATTGGAGGCTATCGCAAAATTTGAGACGCGCTATCCGAGTGAATTCCTAGAAAAGCTTGCACGCTTGCATTAGTCAGACTTTAGTAAAAAATTAAACGCAAAGGCGCAAAGACCCGAAGCCGCAAAGAAAGTGGAGAATATTTATTTTCTAATTTGAATTGAAAAATATCTTCTTCTTTTTCTTTGCAGCTTTGGGTCATTGCGCCTTTGCGTTTAATTTCTCACTAAGAGGTTGCCTTCTTAGACTGATGCATATGTCTGGACTCCCTATCCCTGTTACTTTCCGATGCAAAAGGTCGAGAATATCGCCGACAGAATATCCTCAGTTATATTAACTCCGATGATTTTGCCCAGCTCATTCAAACATTGCCGCATGTCAAAGGCTAAGAATTCAGGCGAAACACCCGTTTGCAAACCCGTTATCAGGCCGCTGCAAGCAATAATTGCTTGCATAAGAGCTTCTTTGTGTCGAATATTTGTGATCAAGACTTCGTCTCGCGCTGGCGGACCATGTTCCCAGATAACTTGGTCGATCGTGTGACGCAGCTGATCTAACCCTGTTTTTTCTTTTGCAGAAATGTTAACGACATGCAAAAAGTCAATTTCCAATGATGCTTGATGGGGTAGGTCAATTTTGTTGCGAACGACGATTGTTTTTTTTGAGGGCAGTTGTTTCATTAGGGTTTCTTCGTCGCTATTCAGAGCCTTTCCGGCATCTAAAACGAATAAAATGAGGTCTGCATCGGTCATGGCCCGTCTCGAGCGGCGTATCCCTTCTTGTTCAACAATCTCGGTAGAATGACGAATTCCAGCAGTGTCGATTAAGCGCAAATTCAATCCATTCAGCCGCATATGATCTTCTAAGAGGTCCCGCGTTGTGCCTGGAATTTCTGATACTATGGCTCGGTCTTTATCGAGTAAGGCATTCATTAACGAAGATTTGCCGACGTTGGGAGAGCCTATTAAACAGAGGGAGATCCCTTCTTGAACAATGCGTCCGTCGTGAAAAGTCTCCACAAGCTGTTGCATCTGCTGTTTTGTTTGTTCAAGCTGTTGACAAACCTCTTCCATGGAAGCAAATTCTAGTCCTTCTTCAGGAAAGTCTACCCATGCTTCTAATATGGCTGCAATGAGGGTCAAATCTTTTTGAAAAGTGGTAATTTTTTTCGAAAGTGCTCCCTTGAGAATGTTTTCTGCAGCATCTAAGGCGTGTTCGTTTTTGGCTCCGATCAATTGTTGCACGGCTTCTGCTTGAGCGAGATCGAGTTTGCCGTTCATATAGGCTTTGAAGGTGAATTCCCCAGGTCGCGCTGTGCGGGGTCCTGCGGCCAAAACCGTTTCTAGAACGCGGCGGGTGATTAAGCTCCCTCCGTGACAGTGGATTTCTACTGTGTCTTCGCCTGTATATGACCGTTTCCCCAACATGACAAATAACAATACATCATCGATATGTGCACCGGCGAGGTTACGGATTTGTCCAAAGTGGGCAGTATGGGTTTTGTATGAGTGTACAGGGCCTGAAAAAATCTTGGAAGCTGCTGAGATAGCTTCTTTGCCAGAAATGCGGATGATTGCGACCCCACCTTCCCCTGGAGGCGTTGCAATGGCTGTAATGGTCTCTCCGGGTTGATAAGGCTGATGAATGAATTCCATGATAATTCAAGAGCCAAGAAGTAGGTGATAGTCTTTTTTAACTTGCTGCCAGATATGTTTGGCCCGGGCAATTCGTTTATCTTTTTTACTGAGTGATGAAGTGCTTCCCTCAAAATTCTCCATATCAATTTCATTGCCAAAAGCTGCATGGATGGCTGTTGCTTTTGTATAACGAGGTTCACCTAAGGTTTTTGTGACACCTTCTGGAGGGGGCATCAAATGGTATGTGTCAAGTGCCAGAGGATAAAAATGGGTTGGGTGCTCCGCTCGTTGGGCCATTAAATTGAACATCTCAATGCTTTGGGGATCAAAAGCAGCAACTTCTACAATTCCATTCTGGTTAATTCTGTCACGACCTCCGCTGGGAGCGACATAGATGCATTTGCCCCCTTCTGAGAGTAGCTGGCTCATTTGCAACATGGTGCGTTGATTATGGAGTCGTTTTTCTTCTTTATTATCTGGATCATCATCGATATATTTCTTTGAAAAAATGCAAAGGAGATTACGCCCTTTGCTAAAAGGAATAGCCAGAGGATCGCTTATGACGCGATGACCGGCGACAAAGATCATTTCTTTGCCAATATTGGGATGCTTTTTTTCAAGTAATAAGCTGATGGCTTGTGGATCAAGCTCGGTCTGATGATTAGCTAAGAAAATGACGTTATCGTGATTTTTTAGCTGTTGAGCAATTTGGTTTAGGTTTTTTTCGTGCAATATTGTCGATTTCTCTTGGATAACCAGTGGACGAACAAAATCTAATCCAAAGCGGTAGTAATCGAAAGGAGAAGTGATATGTCGGTGGTAGGGTTCGAATGCAAAAGGCTTTTTGATTTGTTCTTCAACGAGGTCTAGAAATTTAAGTAGGAGCGGTTCATATGTGGAGGACTCTTGTCCATTAGACTTCGCAGCGCTTACATACGATAGGTAAAAGGGATGTAGTGTTTTAGCAATTTCTGAAGGGATGACCCCGGTTTGTACTTTGGCTTCAAGTTTTTGAAAATAGGTCATAATTCGATGCGTTTGTTATTTATAGTCGAATAAAAGTGGAAATCATTGATATGCATCTCATCGCTGGTTTCAAATTCGAGCCGGCCATTGAGTTCTTCTGCGATTTTGAGAAGATGTTTTTTATCTATTATGTTTAAATGGCGCTGAAGTTCTGGGTGAATAACTAACTTCAAAGCGAATTGTTGCGTGTGTTCGATTGCTTTTTTCAGACTTCGTTCTATTTCGATTGAAATGCTTTCATGCGATTTCACCAGTCCACTTCCTTGGCAATAAGGACATGCAGTAAAGATTGTTTGAAGGAGGGATCCACGGCTTCGCTGACGGGTCATTTCAACCAATCCAAATTCACTCATTCCTAAGATAGTACATTTGGCAGAGTCATCGCGCATACAATCTTTCAATCGATCTAAAACTCGCCTCTGATTTTTGCGCATTCTCATGTCGATAAAGTCGCAGATGATCAATCCACCAATATTGCGAAGGCGCAATTGTCTTGCAATTTCTTCAGCTGCTTCAAGGTTGATGCGTACGAGGGATTCCTCGACATCAGAACGGCTGCTTGAACTGCGGCCCGAATTAACATCAATCGTATACATCGCCTCTGTGCGATCAAAGAAAAGGTAACCGCCGCTTGGAAGCCATACTTTCCGACTCAGTGTTCGTTCGATCTCTCGCTCGACATTAAAGCGCTCGAACATCGGAATCTTATCTCTGTAATAATCGACTCGAACCTCATGATCAGTGGTGTAACGGCTGACGAGCTTTTTGCAGGTTTGGTAGACCTCGTAATCATCGACCAGAATTCGATCGAATTGTTTATCAACAGCAGTGATCACCGCACGCTTGATTAAATCTGATTCTGCGTAAAGCAATGCGGGCTCATTGCACTTTTGGAAGGAGTCCATAATGCCAAGCCAAATATTAAACAGTTCATTGGCTTCTTCGATCAAAACTTCCTGAGTGGCACTAGCGCTGGCAGTTCGGCAAATTAACCCCATATTCTGAGGCATTTCAAAGGCGCGCAATAGCTTCTTCAACCGTTCCCGAGAATTTCTATCTTCGATTTTGCGAGATACTCCACGATGAGGTGAATTGGGCAGTAATACCAAATAACGGCCAGCTATAGAAATATTGGAAGTGAGTCGAGCCCCCTTTGTTCCAATGGGTTCCTTTACAACCTGCACTAAAACAAACTGATCTGCCTTGAGAACCTGCTCAATATCTACATTTTGCTTTTGCTCTGGATTGATTTTCTGAATATCGTAGTCCAAGTCAAAGTCCATGTCATAAACTTGCTCAAACTTCTGCGTATTTTCAAGAATGTCGGAAATATGGATAAATCCGTTTTCACCTTCATTAATTTCGATGAATGCAGACTGAATATTATGGAGAATATTTGTGACGCGCCCTTTATAGATATTTCCAGTGAGCTGGCGTTCTTGCTTCCGTTCGATGATTAAATCATAAAGCCGACCGTTTTTAAGTTGGGCGGAGCGGGTTTCTTTTGACTCTATGTTCAGTAGTATTTCTTGCATTTTGTACCTTTCAATCTATCATACTATCATAAATAAGCATTAGATCTTTAGCCAGAAAAAAATATTCATTGTAAAGGGACAAGGGGCATAGGGAGGTAATTGAAGAAGTGCTTAGTCTGAAAGAGTCGCCCTGATAATTGCAGAAGTTCTCAATTCCCTCTGCGTCTCTGCGCCTCCCCGTCTCTGCGTTAATCATTATAACGAATTTAACGCAGAGACGGGGAGGCGCAGAGACGCAGAGGGGAACACATATTTAGTCGAGAACTTCTGCAATTATCAGGGCGACTCTTTCAGACTAAGCACTTCTTCAATTACCTCCTTATGTCCCTTACATCCTTTGTCCATTATTCGCGCTTTGTTTAAGAGCTTTTCCCATCGATTGGCCCATTAGGCAGCGTATTTCCATTCCTCGCGCAGAAGCCGCTAATAGATCCTCGTCGAACATTATCTCACCTTCCTCAAACAAAAGAATTAAAGATGAAGCTCCAAAAGAGAAATACCCCTTCTCATCCCCTTTCTCATGGACAATGCCTGGAACATATGTTTGGTGAATGCTCCCCACATTTGTCGCCCCAATTTCAAGGAAGAGAATTTCACCAAAGTTCTCAGTAACCAAACGGCACAGCGTTCTCTTGTTTAGTGTGAATATATGGATGTTTTTTTTTATTGCGATTGGATTAACAGAATAAAGCCAACCGTTAATCAAAGTTGTTTCACTAGGGATGCATCGGCAAGGAAAATGGTAGCGGTGGTAGTCTGAAGGGCATAAACGTGCAATGACCATCGATCCATGCTGATACTTTTTTGCCAACGATGGATCTTCCAACAAGGTGTCTAAGCAAAACTTTTCGTTCTTAACGAGAAATCCATCGCTTTCAGAGAGTTTGGGATAAAAACGATAACGTCCATCTGCTGGGATGATTGCTACATCTGCCCCAGGAGCTTTTGGACGGGTCTCTAGTTTTAATTTTCTGACAAAAAAGTCGTTAAAAGAATTGAACTTCTCTATGGGTTCGACAAATTCGCTAGAATCAATTTGAAAAGCTTTGATGAAGGGTTGAATTTTTCTTTTGCTTAATGGAGAACGCTGCCACGAGCCATAAAATGTGGAAAAAATAGGGTTTCGAATGAATAAATGAAGCAGTGGAATTCCAAGGATATTAGTTAACAAATCATTTCCATACAGAAACTGGAGAGCTTTGGCTCCATAAACTAATTCAGCCTCCTCTTTTCCTGTCTTTCTATCTAAATAAACTAATGGTTCCATGGAGGATAGTATAAGAGATCCTTCTCTTTTTCCTCAAGGATGTCTCGCTAAAACATTCTGCAAGAATTTACCACAGAGATCACAGAGAAAAGAAGAGGAATATGGAGAAGTCAAAAAATATTTTTTGACTTCTCCATGTTTCTCTTCTTCTCTCTATGATCTCTGTGGTGAAACTCGCTTCAGTTCGAGATCATTTTGGCTGGGTCCATGAGGGAATCAAATTCTTGTTCAGACATCAGCTTTTGCCGCATGCAGACCTCTTTGAGAGTTGCCCCTTCAACATAGGCTTGATGGGCAATTTCAGCAGCCTTATCGTATCCAATTTTGGGTGTTAATGCCGTAACAAGCATTAATGACTGCGATAGGTATTCTTGAATCCGCTTTTCATTGATCTTAAGACCAATAATCAGATGGTCTGTAAAAGAGCGGCAGGCGTCAGTCAAAAGATGGATAGCGTTAAGAATATTGTAAGCGATTAAAGGTTTGAAGACATTCAATTCGAAATTGCCTTGAGAGCCTGCTATTGTGATAGCTAAATCATGTGCAATGACTTGCACTGCAACCATTGTCATGGCTTCAGATTGGGTTGGATTTACTTTGCCAGGCATAATTGAGGATCCAGGCTCATTTTCGGGCAAGATGACTTCATAGAGGCCGCAGCGTGGCCCAGAACCCATCCAGCGGAAATCATTTGCTATTTTCAAGAGGGAAGCGGCTAATGTTTTTAAAGCTCCGCTTGTGAAGACAATGGCGTCGTGGGCAGCGAGGGCTGCAAACTTGTTTGAAGCCGACACGAAGGGCAGTTTTGTATTTTCAGCAATTTTAGCAGCAACTTTTTTGGCAAATTGTGGGTGAGCATTCAAACCTGTGCCCACAGCGGTCCCTCCGATGGCCAATTCATAAATTCCGGGGAGAGTCACTTCAATTCTTTTTATGTCGTCATCTAACTGAGCGACATATCCTGAAAATTCCTGGCCTATAGAAATGGGGACAGCATCCATGAGGTGTGTGCGTCCGACTTTTATAATATGGCCAAATTCTTTCATCTTATCAACCAAAGCATTTCTCATTTTTTTGATACTTGGCAATAGGCGGTGAACAAGTTCTTCGGCAATAGCAATATGCATGGCAGTGGGGAAAGTGTCATTTGAGGACTGTCCCATATTGACGTCGTCATTGGGGTGTATGGGCTTTTTGCTTCCCAATTCTCCCCCTTCAATCTCTATCGCACGATTCGCAATGACTTCATTGATATTCATATTGGTTTGCGTGCCGCTTCCCGTTTGCCATATATTTAGAGGAAAATGCCCGTGTAATTTGCCCGAGATCACTTCGTCAGCGGCTTCAATGATCGGCTTAGCTTTTTTAGGGGATAGTAGACCAAGCTCTTGGTTTATCTGTGCGCTCGATTTTTTGACGATGCCAAAGGCTCTGATTATGCTGTGGGGCATTGTTTCGTGACCGATCCGGAAATGGATCAAGGAACGTGCTGTTTGTGCTCCATAATAACGATCGTAAGGGACTTCGATTTCCCCCATGCTGTCCCGTTCCACACGTTTCTTTGGAGCAGAGGCCATGGTGGCTCCTGATTTTTTCTTTTCATCGGTTGGATCTGTCATAAGTTCTCTCTTTTTTCCCTTTTTCTCCAATAATCAGAACCATAATCGATTGTCAATTGCTCCCCTTTTTTCAGGTCCCGATTTGCCAAAAAAACAAGGTGAAGCAAACCTCTGTCCAAAAGACATGCCGGCTTTAAGTTAGGAATATCGCTATGGTTGATAAATCGCAACTCATTCCCTGCGCGCAGGGCATCGATGATCATGTAGTTCCACGACCAAAATCGAGTGGGATATTGGAAACAGTAAGCATTATGATCGGGGTGGAGTCGATTCAATTGCCGCACAAGCCCTGTGTACTCTCCTATATATGCTTCCGCAGGAATATCTTCATATGCAAAAACTCCAAAACCGATTTCGTCATCGATCCAACGAATTTCAAGAGGGGCCACTTCGCCTTGTTGGAGCTGTTTATGATACTTCAATTCCAAGGCTCGATTTTCCCAATTTAAACGGCTTTTTAAGATCAAAGGGCAATTCCGAATCACTCTCTTAAACTCTGCGTAATTTTTAAACAATAAATGGGGAAGATAATGAATTCCAAGCAAGGATCGAAAATCTTCGATAGAATACTTTGTTTTGGATTGAATATTCGGGAAAACGACGTGTAAGGGTCGTTGATTAGGCGAAGGATTTAAAATAGCAGCAGCTTCTTTTGAACCGAGGTATTGAGCAATTTCTAATGGGGTGAATCCTAAGGAATTTGGGGTATTTTTAGCGTTCTGATTTTTGGATAGTTCGAGGACAGCAGCGAGATCGTTTGCGATCACAGCCTGATGTAATGCCGATTCCCGCGCCATCTACGCTTCTCTCCCTTATAAAAACAAGCACCGAAACCCTCTCAGTAGAAAAGTAACAGGATATGCAGGATCAGGCAGGATATGGAGGATAGTGAGCATTCACCTGACATGCAAAAAAAATCCTATGAGAAACGCAAAGCGAAGTGTCCGAAAAAACATAAAGGACCTCATAGACGTTTCACACCCTTCCGGTCCTTTATGTTCTTTCGGACACTTCGCTTTGCGTTTCTCAGGGCATCTCCCTAGATTGCTTGCAATCTTGGGAAATTTCATGCATATCAAGTGAATGCTCACTATCCTCCATATCCTGCCTGATCCTGCATATCCTGTTACTTTTCTACTAAGAGGTTGTCTGCATTAGCTCGATGCACATGCTTGTGTCGGCGTTTGAGTCTGCGTTTTCGAGTGCTCCCAGGTTTTCTTGAAGGCATCCATTTTCTTATTCGAAATGCCGCCTAGAAAATTAATAGAATTCAACAAACGTGCTCTCACGCGATCCTTCCCAAGTAGCTCTGCAGAATCAAACAAAGGCAATCCCTGCGACTTGCCCATCAGACTCGCAAACAGTAGCGGCATCACCACTTTCTTATGGTTTACTCCAATCCTTTCAGCAACTGCACGCGATGCCTGATTGACCCCTGGGGCATTCCAACTTTCATTCTCGTCCATATGCCAAATCATGGCCTGCAGTACAAAAGTCGCCATTTCTGCGGGACAATCTTTTACTTCAAAAAGTTGAGGTGTGTAAGGCAAATGGTTGATAAATAGGAAATCAGCCAATTCCATAAATTCCCCAAAAGTTTTTATCCTTGTATGGCATAAAGGCATCACCTTCTGCATAAATGCATCGTTGAACATCCAGCCTTTCAGCCTTTGCCACAGTTGGTCTTGAGGTATATTTTTTATTAAATACTGCTGGTTAATCCACTCGAGCTTTTGTACATCAAAAACTGCCCCTGACACTCCAATCCGCTCTGCGTTAAACTCTGTGATGACTTCATCCAAAGAATAGATTTCTCGATCTCCTGACATGCTGTAGCCCATCAGAGTCAAGAAATTTACAAATGCCTCGGGTAAAAAGCCGCTATCGCGATAAAAGAAAATAGAGGTGGGATTCTTCCTTTTGGATAATTTCTTGCCATCTTTTCCAAGAAGAAGAGGCATGTGCATAAAAGTCGGCTGCTTCCAGCCAAACGCTTCATAAAGATAAACGTGTTTTGGTGTAGAACTCATCCATTCGTCACCGCGTATGACATGGGTAATTTTCATGAGATAGTCGTCGACAACGTTCGCCAAGTGATATGTGGGGAATCCGTCGGATTTAAGCAAAACCTGGTCGTCAACGTCTGCCCAAGGCACTGCGACGCGGCCTTTGATTTGATCCTCATAAATGCACTCCCCTGTTAAGGGTATCTTTAAACGGATCACAGAGCTTAAACCAGCTGCTTTTTTTTGAGAAACCTCCTCAGGACTTAAGTTGCGGCAGCGCCTGTCATAGCCTTGTCGAGTGCCTTGCCTCGATGCAAGCTCTCTCATTTCATCGAGATCAGCTGCAGTGCAGAAACATTCATATGCCTTGCCATGATTCAGGAGTTGGTGTGCGTAATCCTTGTAAAGGTCGAAGCGCTCAGACTGTCGATAGGGGCCGTAAGGGCCACCGATATCTGGACCTTCATCCCACTGGAGGTTGCACCAATGTAAGGCTTCGTAGATGCTTTTTTCATATTCAGGCCTGCTGCGCGTGCGGTCTGTGTCTTCGATGCGCAGGATGAATTTTCCCTTATGATGCCTTGCGAATATTAAGTTAAATAAAGCCATATAGGCTGTACCAACGTGAGGATCCCCTGTTGGCGATGGGGCAATGCGAACGCGTACGGTCATAATAAATTGTCCTAATGTTTCAACCTAGAAACGACAGTTGAAAGCGATTGCTTGACATAATTTTTAGATCCATAAATGCTTATATGGCAGATTGCCTTCACCATTTGGGAATGTCAATCTGCCATATAAGCACTTCTAAATCAAAATATTACGCCAATCAATCACTTTGAACTGCCGTTTCTAGGTTCAAGTTGAGTTGTTAAGAAGATTGTACGGGAAATTCCGTTGAATTACAAGCCGGAAGGCACATGATTCGCTTTGCAAAAGCCTTTCCAGAATACGAGATTGTCTCTACGCTGTCGAGAGAATTGACATAGAGTCATTTTAAGAGATCATTTATCTTAAATATGTTAGTCGTTATGCCCTGTCAGTATGTATGCATTTATCGTACATACTGACATGACTATTGTCAAATGTATGGATTGGTAATCAGCAATTTCCCGCTAAAATTCTTCGTGCCCCTACCCTAATAAAAAGTAACAGGATATGCAGGATCAGGCAGGATATGAAGGATGGTAAGCATCCTTCATATCCTGTTACTTTTTATTAAGGTAGGGGCACGAAGAATTTTTAGGGGGCTTATGAAAAGAAATTGGGGCGTATGCATTGCCGCAAAACGCCCCCATTTCATTTAGAAATTCACAATTACTTAGCTCGCTGCTTTAGTTTCTTTTAAATACTTTCCAACGTACTCGTTCAGATCGCTCTGATGAATCACCCAGGCGGCACCTTTACGGTGAGCTTTGAGTAGTCCAATGCGCGTTGCGTAATAGATCTTCTGAGCTGGAACGCTCATCATCTTTGCCACTTGATTGACAGAAAAGTAACCTTTTTTGTTATCAAATACCAATTCTCCATTATGCATCGATTTTGTACGAGAGTATTTCTGCTGACGATAATCAGCTAGATCATCAAGATGGATTGTCCATCGAGTTGTCTCTTTCTTTGCCTTTAGCTTGTTCAATTTAATAGCAACGTAGATCGCTTGACGCGTTACGTTGTTAATTTTTGCAGCTTCCGTAATGCCTACTAATTTATTTGTATTTTTATCTTCTATATTACTCATATTATTACTCCTTGTTACATAAATTTATTTTTTTTCTAATTTTTTATTTATTCACCCTAAAATATATAGATTAGTAATACTTGCATCTAATTCCATAACTTCATGCTTATTAACCATCTATATTACGAAAAAAATGAATTGAAATCAAGCCTTTTCTTTAAGTTTCTTTAAATATATTTTCAAAAGGGGGCAGTTGGATAGTAAATAGATGCGAAAAACAGGGGAAAAGTGTACGATGGGATAAGGAAGTGCGCACTTCCTATGCCCCTATACAATTTTTCCCAACTCCTATAGGATACCCGTGAAAGCAACATTCTCATTTGTTTTGCTAGCTTTCTTGCTCTATGTAGATATAGGCGCGAAGCTTCCAGAACTCACTCCTGCATCGACTTCTACCAAGGTCAATGAAATACTCAAAATGCATGCAACCCATAAACAACTGACCCCCGAGCTAATCAGAAGGATTCTGCAAAATTATATCGAAGAAATTGATCCTAACAAGACCTATTTTCTTGAGTCTGATATCCATCAATGGCTGCATCCCTCGGACGAATTAGTAGAAAAAGTCCTCGAAGGATACTCTAAAAGCGATTTTTCCGAGTTTGCAAACATCGAAGCGGTCATGATTAAGGCTATCGAAAGGCGCCATCGCATCGAAAAACAAATCAATATGCAAAATCTTCCTAAAAAGGTCAATGTCAAGGAATTCAAGGATTCAAAATGGTCCACATCTGAAGCGGAGCTTCTTAACCGCCTTGAAAAGATACGCGCGCTGCAAATAGAAGCCTCAGAGAAACTAAGCGACGATGTGAAGGAAAAAGGTCTACAGCGCATTGCAAAGCATCAGCAGAAGTATGAGGAGCAGTTTTTAACTACTGATAAAACACAACGTGAACGGCTAATGCTGTCAAATGTGTTAAAAGCCACAGCTTCCGCATTAGATACACATACTGCTTATTTTACTCCTGATGAAGCAGAACAGTTTATGATAACCGTTCAGCAACGACTTTCGGGTATTGGAGCCCAGTTGAGAGATGATTTGAACGGCTTTACGGTTACAAAGATTGTAGAAGGCAGTCCTTCAGCTATTGGCAAGGAATTAAAGGTAAAAGATCGCATCATCGCAGTCAATGGAGAACCCGTTGTGGGGATGGATATCATCGATGTTGTCGGTTTAATACGAGGGAAAGAAAATACTTCTGTAACCCTTACAGTAATCCGTGAGATCAAAGAAGATGACAATACTAGAGAAAAGAAGATGGATATTGTCGTTAAACGGGGCGATGTCGTATTGAAAGAATCCCGTTATGAATATTCCTATGAGCCCTTTGGCAAGGGTGTGATTGGGTATTTGCGCCTTTTCACTTTTTATCAGGATTCAGAGAGTTCTTCTGCAAGCGATCTTCTGAAGGCAATACAGGACATAAAGCGCAATCATAATGTGGAAGGGATCATTTTAGACCTCCGATATAACACTGGTGGATTGCTGTCACAAGCCGTTGAAGTCGCCGGATTATTTATCACTAAAGGAACAGTCGTTTCCATTAGAGATAGCACTGGGACAATACAACATTTGCGGGATCTCGATGGAAAAATGGCTTGGGATGGTCCTCTTATCGTATTAATTAATCGTGCAACAGCTTCTGCATCGGAAATTGTGGCGCAGACCCTTCAAGATTACGGGAGGGCTTTGATAATAGGCGATGATCATTCTTATGGCAAGGGATCGTTCCAAACGTTCACCTTAAACACTGCAAACGATGCTAAGGTGAATCCTCAAGGGGAATTTAAAGTCACTAGAGGACGTTATTATACGGTGTCTGGAAAAACGCCGCAATTGACTGGAGTACTCAGCGATGTAGTTATTCCAGGGGCGTTATCTGAAATTGATATTGGTGAAAGCTTTGCAAAATACCCCCTACAAAATGACAAAATTAAAGAAAATTACGACGATGATTTGGCAGATATTCCATTCACTCAGCGAGAAAAGATCAGGTTGCTATACAAATTTGATCTGCAAAAAAAACTGGCAACTTATGAGCCCTTTGCTGCGACATTAAAAACTAATTCTAGCTACCGCATCGAGCATAATAAGAGCTATCAGACGTTTTTAACCGAGTTGAGGGCCGAGCAAAGTACTGGAGAGGAAACTGAAACTGGCGTGGCTGTAGACTTTCAGCTCATGGAGGCTTACAACGTGATGAAAGACCTGATTCTGTTGATGGATATCCACAACAAATAAAACAACCCAGCCCCAGACTTGTCAAAAGGATTCAACGCAAAGCTCCCTGCCGGAGGGGCAATAGAGTGGGTTCGTCTTTGACATACTCCGGTTCTTTCGAAAAATAACTTGAGTTATTTAGGAGGTGCAAAGACCCGAAGCCGCAAAGAAAGTAGAGAAGAATTTAACGCAGAGACGGGGAGTCGGAGAGACGCAGAGATAAGAATAGTTACCACAGAGAACAGAAAGAGGAGGGGAAAATTATAGAGGACAATAAATCAGGAATGTTACTTTCCCCTCTCTTCCTCTTCTTTGTGATCTCTGTGGTAACTATTTCTTATCTCTGCGTCTCTCCGACTCCCCGTCTCTGCGTTAAATTCTCCTCTACTTTCTTTGCGGCTTCGGGTCTTTGTGCCTTTGCGTTTAATATTTTACAAAGAGGTTTCCTTGCTTAGCCTGATGCGTATGCCTACATATCCT
Organism: Chlamydiota bacterium; assembly: GCA_013288825.1. Classification (GTDB taxonomy): domain Bacteria; phylum Chlamydiota; class Chlamydiia; order Chlamydiales; family Parachlamydiaceae; genus JABDBC01. The sequence goes on along the minus strand of JABDBC010000052.1, from coordinate 2,450 downwards.
GTTACTTCTTTACTCACTTCGATCCATTACTGTCCATGTCCATTACTACTTTTCACTAATTTTTCATTAAAAACGATTCGACGCTAACGCTGGCATCGTTATCTGAATAAAATGGAGTCGAGTGATTCCCTTCTAATCTCACATGACTAACTTCACTATGAGTTGCAGCAAGAATATGGGCAAAATTTGTCAAATCTCTATTCTCATCCGGCGCTATCATTTTGGCATGTCTATTCATGAGTTCATCTTTTGTTGTCGAAATTATGCAACACTTAGCTCCTACTCCTGGCTTAGCAAAAACCGTAGTAAGCTTGTGACGATTATCTAATCCAGTAAGCCCATTGTCGTAATCAGGGCGAAATGCAGCATGATATATATCGTCAGTGAGGCGGATGATGTTTTTGTCGCCAAAAAATCTACTAATGTGGCTAAATGCATAGCCACGACATACGTCAAGAGGGGTTGTAAAGGGCTTTTCCATGATCAATCGAGTTCCAGTATTCCTGAAGAATGCATGCAGTGCAAGAGTTGTTCCCATAGAATTGCCGTGAAGGACAATACGATCATTATCACTAACTTTAGATTCAGCTTCTTTTTCATCCTCAGATCGAGTTTTTTCCTTAACATGAGCTACTGCAGCTTCGGCATCGGCATAGGTGGAATCTTCTGTTGTTGTAATACCATCTCTAATCAATCCACCACTGCTTGGATCAGATTGGGGGTACCCCCCCATTGTTACCATGAGCACATTGAAGCCTCTTTTCTTATACCAGTCTGCATGCCCAGCCATGTGATCCAAAACTGAAGCTGTGCCATGAAATAAAATCACTGATCGCCCTACTGCATTCGCTTTATCAGCAGTTATCCAATATCCATCAATCGTGCGTTGACCACTATCCATTTTGATAGGAAGTTTGACGCGTTCTCCATTAAGTTTTTTCATTGCGTCTTTAGTCTTCTGATCAATCTCGACACTACTGCTTCCACTCAGATGATAGAATTGGCGTCGCAGGCGAGCAGGACCCAGAATTCCCAAAGCCACATCAGAGATAGCAATCGCTGCAGCATCCTCCAAATAGCCCTTAGAATGACACAAGGCAAGGCTGACTAATGAGAGGCCAAAGGCTTTAGCATAAACATGATTGTCTTTAATGCGTCTTTCATAATGACTGACTTTGCGTTTAGCATCACTTCCGCCTATTTTAGAATAACGAGAGTGCTGAACTTTGTCGTAAACGGCTTTAACGCCTGTACACAACAAGCCAATCACTCCGACGACTTGACTGAGACCAATTGTAAGTATTGAGAAAGCACTGTAGCCGACGGCGCGTGAACATGAAACAGCCATATGATAATCCAAGTTAAAGTTTTTATTGATTAATAAAGTATGTTATTTTAAACGAAGTACATCGTAATTTTCAAGGATCTTTTGCGTAGTTAAACATTCTCTGGGAGATGTGCACTCCGTTTATATGTCCTAATTCAAAAAGATACAGATCCATCGCTCTATAGTTATAAAATGTAGCACCATGAGTTCCTCGCATTGGAATGATGTCGAATATTCGACGCGGGGGAACTTCGCCAGAAGAATAGAGAGAAAAAAAAGAATTATAAGGATCATATTTTTCCATAAAGGTTTGAGCCTCCTTGAAAGAAGCCTCATATTGATCACAAAGTAGGTGGGCAAAATTTGTCTTGTCAAGTGCTGTTCGTTTTTTGGGATGTTTGGGACGCATAGTCATCATTTCATCGTCAGTCGCATACAAGAATAAACAACTTCCCTTCACCTTCGTTATTTTCTGTAAATTATTCAGGCCATTTGTTGTGTGGATTCCATCTGTTTCCCCTATGGGAAAAACATATGGAAGAACGCGTTTGACAATAGATTGGATGACTTTCTCTAATCTTCCTCTTGTTATGTGCAAACCGATGTTTACTGCAACATCCTCGATTGTTGTGAATGGGCGATCAATGATTAAATCAACATCTGGATCGATAGACGCTGCATGAATTGCTGATGTAGCTCCCATGGAAAATCCATGTGCGATTATTTTATTATTTCCACCTCTTTTTCTTGCGTATTCCAGGGCAGCTTGGGCATCTTGATAAGAAGTCAATTCTGTGGTAGGGATTTCTGGGGTACTTCCTGGGTATCCGCCTGGTGTAATCATTAATATATTAAATCGGTAAGGATAATAGTAGCGAACGAATTCAGCCGAGTCAGCAAATAGGCCATTATTACCAGTAAATAAAATTACTGTAGGAGCATCACGATCAGGTGACCCTAACCAATAACCATCTAACGAACGAAATTTTCTGAGCGCCTCTTCCTTATGTTCTCCTTCGGTAACGCCAGTGCTGATAGGGATCTGAATATTAATTCTTTCATGTTCTTGTTTTTCCCCATTGGCATTTTCTTTAGGTATATCTTCTAGAAATTGTAACCATCC
>JABDBC010000051.1 GCA_013288825.1 Chlamydiota bacterium | reverse complement strand
TGATGGATTGTACGCTATCTCTGTTGTTTTCTACGAAAGTCACCAGGCTGGCTCCACGGCTTAATGCCTCTAATCCCATTGCTCCAGAACCAGCAAAGAGATCTAGAAAATGTGTACCCTCAATATATGCTTGGGCAATGTTAAACAATGATTCTCGCAATCGGCCTGTCGTCGGACGCGTCTCCTGCCCTTTGGGACTTAGCAGTTTGCGCTGCTTGAATTTTCCAGCTATGATATGCATGCTAAAATCTCTTTCTCAAGAAATACATTTTGGATTGCTTGGCAAAACCGTCGCGGACAAAATCGATCAGGTAACCCCTTTCTTGATAGAAGTTTAATGCTTCCCAATCCATTGTTCTTGTTGAAGCAAACGTACATCCATGTTGCTTGCCAATTTTCTCCGCTTCATCCATCAATTTTGTTCCCCAACCCTGATGTCGCAATGTTTTGTCGACCCATAATTGATCTATGTCCACACATCCATAAAATATTGCCCCAGAAACGCCTCCAAATACCTTATTTGATGGATCTTTGAGGAATGCCCCAAAGCGCTCTATTTTGGGCTGGCCCTTCGCTTTGTACGCCTCATCGCAGATCCCGCTGAGGAGGGCGCTTTCATCCTCTCGAGTAGGATCATCGGTTGTATGAATTTGGAATTTGTCTGACGCCATAGCCATAGAGTTGCCTTTTTAGCAAAGGATTTTACCACATGCTTGAAACTAGGTAAACTCAAATTCTTTGCGTCTCTACGCCTAATTATTTTTGAAATTATAGGTTAAGCTGATACAGTCAAAATTTAACTGTAGGAACCTCTAACTATGACGACAAAAAGTGCTCCACCACTACCTGGTGCCTTTATTTGGCGCCGACTCCATTCTCTGACGGGTTTGTGGCTGGTCCTATATTTAATTCTCCATCTCTTCACCAACTCTCAAGCTGCTCTTCCGGTTGGAGACTATGGCAAAGGGTTTATCAAAAGCGTCAATGATATCAATCAACTCCCATACCTTCATGTTTTGGAAATTATACTTCTTCTCATTCCTTTTGCGGCGCACACTCTTTTGGGCATACAATATCTTTTCACTGCTAAATACAATTCTGGGCCTTCTAATGGGACAACTCCTTCGCTTCCAGAATATCCTAGAAACCATGCTTATACGTGGCAACGAATCACCTCTTGGATTCTCCTCGTTTTAATCACATTCCATGTAATTCACATGCGATTTCTAGAAAAACCTATTGCCGCAGAGCATGGTGTAGACAAGTATTATATCACGAAAATATATCAAGATCCCGGCGTACATACACTCGCAGATCACTTAAGCATTGCCTTATACACTCCCGAGCAAATGAAACAAAAGGATGTTGCCTGGATCAATGATGTTTCTATTGGGTCTCTTCAAAAAAATCAGCTTGTTGCTGTCGCAAATAATTTTGCTGCTGCTGAATTGCTTGTGGTAAGGGAAACATTTAAAAGTCCTCTCATGATTCTTCTTTATACTTTGCTTGTTCTTTCAGCGTGCTTCCATGGCTTCAATGGTCTTTGGACTTTCATGATCTCATGGGGTGTCACACTTTCTCCACCAACACAAAACAAAATGCGCATCGTTGCAACCTCCTTGATGGGCCTCATCGCTTTTTTAGGTTTAGCTGCAGTTTGGGGCACTTACTGGATCGCAAGTGTTTAGATACCCTTTAACCTGCAATGGGGCCCCTGCCCCATTGCAGGTTAAAGGGTATCTAAATTTAAAAGCCGTTAAGTAATTTGTCGCTAAGAAACGACAGTTTTAACGATAGTTGCTTGGCTCTTTTTTAAATTCAGATACCCATGAATTTGTAATGGGGCAGGGGCCCCATTACAAATTCATGGGTATCTGAACACTTACATTGGATCAATTTGACGTAATCATATGGCAACAAAATCAAAAAAACAGGCTATTGTTGTTGGAGGTGGTCTTGCAGGACTCTCCGCGGCTCTAAAACTATGTGAAAATGGTTGTTCTGTCAAAATAATTTCTGTTACAAAAGTGAAGCGCTCCCATTCTGTATGTGCTCAAGGGGGTATCAATGCAGCCATAAACTCTATGGGGGAAGATGACTCTCCGCTAATTCATGCCTACGATACAATCAAAGGAGGAGATTTTCTTGCAAATCAACCTCCGATTCTAGAGATGTGCCTAAGCGGGCCTGCAATCATTCGGATGATGGATCGGTTTGGTTGCCCTTTCAATAGGACGCCAGAGGGAACTCTCGACTTTAGAAGATTTGGTGGGACGTTATATAACCGTACCGCATTTTGCGGAGCCTCGACAGGGCAACAGCTGTTGTATGCTCTCGATGAACAAGTTCGGAGATATGAAGTCAAAGGGATGGTGGAAAAATTCGAAAATCATGAATTCATGCGATTGATCATGGACGAGAAGGGGATCTCCCGCGGCATTGTTTACATGGATCTCTTCAATCTGAAGCTCGATGTAATGAAGGCTGATGCTGTTGTAATTGCAACAGGAGGCCCTGGACTGATCTTTAAGAAGTCCACAAACTCAACTTTTTGCACTGGGGCTGCAAATGGGCGTCTTTTTATGCAGGGGATGAAATATGCTAATGGGGAATTTATTCAAATTCATCCCACAGCAATTCCTGGAGAGGATAAAATGCGCCTGATGTCAGAGTCGGCACGCGGTGAAGGGGGAAGGATTTGGGTTTATGGCGATTCTTCAAAATCCATCGTCACAGCGGAAGGGAAGATAATCCCCTGTGGAGTAACAGGAGAGCCTTGGTACTTTTTAGAAGAACTTTATCCCGCATTTGGAAATTTGGTTCCACGTGATATTGGATCACGCGAGATCTTGAGAATTTGCGAAATGGGGATGGGCATTGATGGGCAGATGCAGGTCTATCTCGATGTCACTCAACTTTCGGAGAAGAAAAAAGCGAAACTTGAATCGATCCTTGAAATCTACAAAAAATTCACTGGAGATGATCCTAGAAAGGTTCCTATGCGGATCTTTCCTGCAGTGCATTACTCCATGGGAGGGGCGTGGGTTGACTGGCCTGCCGCTGATGATTCCGATAGATGGACCCGTTTTCGACAGATGACTAACTTGCCAGGGTGCTTTAATGTTGGCGAATCGGATTATCAATATCACGGTGCCAACCGTTTGGGGGCTAATTCGCTTCTTTCATGCATATTTGGAGGACTTGTTGTTGGAGGAGAAGTTCCAAGATACTTACAAATGCTCTCTACATCATACGAGGAAACATCTTCAACAGTCTTTGAAAATGCATTACAGATCGAAAAGAATTTTAAACAAGACTTACTTTCTCGGAATGGTGATGAAAATGTCCACTACCTCCATGAAGAACTTGCTGAATGGATGGTAAATAATGTCACAGTTAAGCGAGACAACGAAGATTTACTGCGCACAATGCAAAAGATTAAGGAAATTCGAGAAAGGTATCAAAGAATTTCATTGGATGATCGGTCACAATTTGCAAATCAAACCTATATTTTTGCTAATGAGTTTGCTTCTATGCTTGAGCTTGCTCTGGTTATCACCAAAGGGGCATTTTTGAGAAATGAGTTTCGAGGAGCCCATTACAAACCTGAATTTCCACATAGAAACGATGAGAAGTGGTTGAAGACGACCATTGCGGAATACGATACTGAAGAACCGAAAATTTCTTATGAAGCGGTTGATTTACGCTATTTAGATCCTATTATGAGGGACTACACTCAAGCGAAGAAGGTGCAACCCACTTTGAAGAACGTTCCAGACAATATAAAATTACCGCTGTAATGCAAATTAAACGCAAAGCTCCCTGCCGGAGGGGCAATAGAGTGGGTTCGTCTTTGACATACTCAGGTTCTTTCGAAAAATAACTTAAGTTATTTTTCGAAAGAACCGGAGTATGTCAAAGACGAAACCACAATTGCCCCTCCGGCAGGGAGCTTTGCGTTTAATTGGAGGATAGATATGGAAACACAGAAGTATATTTTGAAGATCTATCGGGGTTCTCCAGGAAATCAATACTGGGAAGAATTCGAACTGCCTTTAAAGCCCTATGTAAATGTGATTTCAGGTTTGATGGAGATCCAAAAGAATCCTGTCACCCGTGAAGGAAAAAAGGTTGAGCCTATCGTTTGGGAACAAGGATGCCTTGAGGAAGTGTGTGGATCGTGTTCGATGTTAATAAATGGTAAACCAAGACAAGCATGTACCGCATTAATCGAACCCATTATCAAACAAACTGGAAACAACACAATCGTTCTATCTCCATTCTCAAAATTTCCATTGGTGCGAGATTTGATCGTAGATCGAAGCATTATGTTCGATAACTTGAAAAAAGTACATGCATGGATAGATGCTGACGGTTCTTTTGATAGGGGCTTTGGTCCAAAAATTAGCCAGCAAGCACAAGAAATGATGTATGCATACTCGACATGCATGACTTGTGGATGCTGTGTCGAGGCATGCCCGCAGATAAACAATCATTCCAAATTTGTCGGTCCCCAAATCATGGGGCAAGTGCAGTTATTCAATGCCAATCCTACAGGAAAATATAACAAGGCTGAACGATTGCGGCCATTAATGGAAGAAGGAGGCATTAGCGATTGTGGCAATGCTCAAAATTGTGTTAAAGTTTGTCCGAAGAATATCCCGCTTACTGATGCAATTGCTGCTACTGGAAGGGATGTAACGTTGCAAGCGCTTGAAGACATTTTTGACTTACCTGGTCGTTAGAATGAAGCAAAATAGATATTTTTACATTTTGTGTGTGATACTGATTCTGAAAGCTGTTTTCATGATAGCTTTTATATCAACTACGGCAATTGGGCTTGGACCAGACGAGGCGCAATATTGGACCTGGAGTCAGCAACTCGATTGGGGTTATTACAGCAAACCCCCTGCAATTGCCTGGCAAATCTGGGCTGGTACGAAAATTTTTGGAAATACCGAATTAGGTGTACGTTTTTTTGCTGTAGCGATCTCCTTTTTTCTCAGTCTGACGGTCTATTTTTTAGGATTAATCTGTAAAACAACCCCTAAAACAGCTTTTTGGGCTGCTCTTGTCATTGCATTTTCTCCTATAGGACTCCTCAGCTCATTCTTAGCAATTACCGATGGTGGGATGGTTTTATGTTGGGCATTAGCCACTCTTGTGTTTTCTAAGGGACTCGCAGAAAAAAAATCTCCACATTATTTCATTTTGGGTTTCATTCTGCTTGTAGGGGCTCTTTTTAAATGGCCAATTTATCCGTTTTGGGTATTTGTTCTCATTTTTTGTTGGTTTTATCCCTATTTGCGCTCTAAGACAATAATCCTTGGAGTTTTGATTTCACTTCTTGGACTCATTCCAAGTGTGATTTGGAATGCTTCTCATGATTGGGTGACATTTCGGCATGTGTTTGCAACAGTATTCGGCAGCCACTTAGGGGCTGGAAAAGCAGCGTCAGTACATTCGAGCAATTTTTTTGAATTTTTGGGATCGCAATTTGTTCTATTTTCCCCCCTATTATTTGTCATGCTCCTCATTTCATTTGTTGTTCTTTTACGAGATCGGCAGAGAATACCTCCTGCGATTTTATTCAGCGGGATCACAGCTTTGGGAACAATTGCAGGTTATGCTCTGTTGGCATTAGTGCAGAAAATACAGGGAAATTGGTGTGATTTAATATATCCGAATGCTGCCCTATTTGTTGCATGGGTATTTGTGGAAAGGTTCCCACGAGTAATTTGGGTAAAGATAGGAACAGTTCTTTCAGTCATCCTTTGTCTCTTCAGTTTTAGCATTCCGCTTATTCAATCGTTATCATTATTCCCTTCTCTGCAAATACCATATAAGTCCAATCCATTTAAGCACAATCTAGGATGGGATAACCTTACTCAAGCGTTGGTAAAAGTAGGTTATGATCCAAAAGAAAACTTTTTGTTTGGGGATAAATATCAAACTGCTAGCATTCTGAGTTTTTATGGACCTAATCAAAAACGGGCTTATTTTCTGAATTTGCATGAGATACGTCTGAATCAGTTTTCATTTTGGCCAAGCATGGCAAATGAGCAAAAAGGTAAGACTGGTTTTTTTGTGTTAACGGAAAATAGTCCCCATTTTGAAAAAGACTTAAGTTTACATAAAGAGTTTTACGAAAAAAATCTGCAGAAGTACTTTGCTAAGGTGGAGTCTTTTCCGATTGCCTCATTGTTTGAAAGCTATGGTAAAACTGCAAAAATTGCCTTAATTTTTAAATGTGTCGACTACAATGGGAAAGAACCGTCCAGTAGCGGAATTACAAAGTTTTAGGAGAGGTTGATATGATTGCTATGATTGGAACGGGTGAGCTGATAGTCATTCTTTGTCTCATTATGCTCTTATTTGGAGGAAAGAAGCTTCCTGAATTTGCGAAAAATCTTGGGAAGGGGGTAAGGGAGTTTAAAAGAGCTTGTGAAGGCACTTGTGACGATGAAAATTCCGACGTTATCGAAGTTAAACCTAAACAAGAAAACCTCGAAGACAAAAAGTAACAAGATATGCGCAGGCATACCATCAGACTAATGTAGGAAAAGTCTCAGTAGAAAAGTAACAGGATGTGCAGGATCAGGCAGGATATGGAGGATAGTAAGCTTCCTCTTGATATGCAAAGAATTTCCAATGGAGCTAAGGCCCCCGGCCTTAGCTCCATTGGAAATTCTTTTGAATTACAAGAGGATGCTCACTATCCTCCATATCCTGCCTGATCCTGCACATCCTGTTACTTTTCCTACTTGGACGTTTCATGCCATAGTCTGATGGTATGCCTGCATATCTTGTTACTTTTTTCATGGAGAGATTCTGTGCTTATCAGGAGTAATCATGAGTGAAGATCTGGCGACTGTTTGGGAACATCTAGCAGCATTCCGCAAAGTTTTCATAAAGACTTTGCTAATTATCGTTTTGGGAATTGGAAGTGCCTGCTACTTTTACCAGGACATCATTAACTTCCTCACAAGCCCCTTGAAAAACGATGTAGGCAATGCATTGCAACTGCAAGAAATCAAGTTTAAGCGCCTCTATAATTCAGGCACCTCTGAAATGGCTTATCTCATTGCATCGCATGAAAGTATTATCAATTTCCCTGTTGGAGATCCTGACATTAAGCCTAAAACAATTATTATTCCTCCACAACAGTATGTCGACTTGTCTTACACCAATCCTATTCGTTCATTATATCTGTTTCATCCCACAGAAGGTCTTACAACATCGCTTCAGGTTGGTTTCTGGGCGGGCCTAATCGCTACCTCACCCCTTTGGCTTTTTGTCATCGCTCGATTTATTTTTCCTGCTTTGCACTTCAACGAAAGGAAAATCGTGTTACCATTGGCATGTGTAGGTTTGTTATTTCTTTTTCTAGGATTTTTATTTAGCTTTTATTTGATCATTCCGATTACCAATGTCTATCTCAAGAATTTTAACGCAGAAATTGGAATCAATCTCTGGTCTCTCTCTTCTTATGTCGATTATTCACTTACAATGATTTTTGCTAATTGTCTTGCATTTGAGCTGGCTGCTCTGATGCTTATTTTGGTGCACTTCAAGATATTATCGCCCGAATCTTTGGTTGCAAAAAGGCGACATATGATTGTAGGGGCATTCATAATTGGAGCCGTCATCACACCGCCAGATGTACTCTCCCAAGCAATGCTTGCTATCCCTTTGATTTTACTTTTTGAAATGACTATCTTGTATGCTTATTTGCGAAATAGGCAAGATTACTTTACGCGAACATGGATTAAATCTTGCTTGTCATTTTCATCCAAATAACGACGCCAGCTTTCGGCAATCCAGCTAAAATCGTCTAGCAAAATCCTAAGTGATTCATTATTAAGATGATCAAGCGTATCAAGATAATTAAGAAAAATTCTGAAATTGACCTCATCGACAGTAAGGTATGTTTTTACTCTTTCATACCCAAGATTATCGGGAGGTGTTTGAGAAAGACTATTGCGAACGCTGCGGGGTATATAATTGCCCCCATTGTAAATTACAGTAGAGAGCGATAATTTCGATGCATGATCGAAAATGCGCAGCCCTACGCTAGAGCCGTCCATTTGAAAATGGACCTCTTTATCCAGCAAAAGCTGTTGAAAAAGCCTTTTAACATCTTTTTCTAGCAGCATAAGATGCCTCATGGATAATTATTATAAAATATTAATTCCCCATACTTTTATTATATCACTTTATTAATTTACACTCACTAAAATCCCTAAACATACAGCAGTTATCGCAAAAAAGTAACAGGATAGGCAGGCAACCTCTCAGTAAGATTTTTACCACAGAGATCACAGAGAAAAGGGAGAGATGGGGGAGGAGAAGGTGGAATGGTTTCTACCCTTCTCCTCCCCCATCTCTCCCTTTTCTCTGTGATCTCTGTGGTAAAAATCTTACTGAGAGGTTGCCTGCCTATCCTGCACATACTGTTACTTTTCTGCTGAGACGTTTCCTGCATTAGCCTGATCTGATGTTACTGTTCAACGATGCGCCAGTCTATTGGTTTTTGATTGTTTTGAACCAGAATGGAATTGATTTTAGAGAAATGACCGCATCCAAAAAAACCTTGGTGAGCAGAAAGAGGGGATGGGTGGGGAGCTTTTAAAACAAAATGCTTCTTTTGAGGATCTTCAACCGCTAATTTTGCACATTTTTGCTGAGCTGACTTCCCCCATAGCACAAATATAACAGGACTTTCTTTCCCAGCAACGGCAGAGATAATGGCATCGGTAAATATCTCCCATCCCTTGCCGTGGTGCGACATTGGCTCACCCTGACGCACAGTAAGAGTTGCATTAAGCAACAGAACCCCCTGCTTTGCCCACGAAGTAAGACATCCATGAGTTGGAATTGGCAGCCCAAGGTCTTGATTGATCTCTTTGTAGATGTTTTGCAGCGAGGGAGGCGATGGCACTCCTTTTGGGACGCTGAAACATAATCCGTGTGCTTGACCTGGAGAATGATAGGGATCTTGCCCTACGATAACGACTTTGACTTCTTCGAAAGGAGTCGTTTGTAATGCATTGAATACCAGATCCTTAGGAGGAAAGACAGAAACTCCCATTGAGCGTTCCCGTTCAACAAATGCAGCCAGGGATGCAAGATAAGGTTCACTAAGGTAATTGGAAAGAGCTTTCTCCCAACCTGGGGACATGAGATGCAAGTAATTCATAAAGCACCTTTTATTTCGCGACGAGATGATATGTTTTCTTATAAAATTCTTTCATATGCGTAGAGAGTTGTGCCCCCTCGATGAATAATTGAGAGCAATTGGGAAGACTATTTAAAATAAGTTTCCCATACTGTTTTTTCAGAATACGTGAATCAAGGCAAATGATACATCCACGGTCCTTCCTATTTCTAATCAAGCGACCAAAACCCTGTTTAAATTTAACGATGGCATTTGGAAGAAGATAATCTAAAAAGGGGTTGCCACCTTGTGCCAGGATTGACTCTGCACGAGCTTCGATCATGGGGTCAGAGGGTACTTTAAAGGGAAGTTTGACGATGATGACACAACGTAAGGCATCCCCTGGCACATCAACCCCTTCCCAAAAAGAATCGGTGCCAAAAAGAACAGAGCGATTTTCTGATTTGAAACGAGTGAGTAACGCTTGTCGATTTGTTTCTCCTTGCTTAAGCGGAATATAGCCGTTTTGCGTGAGTCGAGAGAAAAGTGTTTCATAGCACTTCTGCAACATCACATAAGAGGTAAATAAAACAAATGCGTTGCCCTGGCTAGCTTGAATAGCTACCCAAATTTGTTCAATCGCTTGTGGAAGAAAAGCAGCATCAATCGGGTCCGGCATATCTGTTGGAATTACAAACAGAGCCTGTTTTGAATAGTTAAAGGGGGATTCGTAAATATTCTCTGTGACCCGTTTGTTTTTCAGTAGTGTCTCTGTGATCCCAAGGCGTTTGCGTATGAATGTGAACTCCTTATTTGTGGTCAATGTGGCGCTGCAAAGGACAATGGTAGAGTGGGCTTTGAATAACCACTCGCTAAGAAACGGAGCGACGTCCAATTGCGCGCTGATGAGATTTACATTTTGAGTGCTTCGGTTATTTTGCAGTTCTATCCATCGGACTTCCGAAGGTTTGGGCTCCTCGATAAAATTGCACAGCAAAAGATATGTTTCTGTTAAACGCACAAGCAATGATTCTATATCAAGAAAAACGCTTCTTAGTTTTTCTTCAAGCTGAGCATTAGCTAGGCGGGCGACATCCTTTTTTAGACTTTGAACGGAAACAATAAATTGGTTGAGTGAGGTCGCTAATTTTTTTGTTTCTGGAACCAACTCATTTTTCCAATCAGCTTCAGTAAGATGTTTAGGAAGGATCCTAAGTCTAGATTCCGACATTGAATTTTCTTGATCAAACGACAATTGGGCGCGGGTAAATTCCTCATAGGATTGGTAAGTATGATCGATTTCTTCGAGGATATTCCGTCGCATTGCAGGTAAGTCGACATTCAAACGGGTAAATATCGAACTAATTTCACGTGGGGGTTCTGTTTTATAATGACCTTGTATCGCTTGTTTTAGAGTGGTCAATTTTCCCTGTTTTTCCCCAATTAGTTTCACTAACTGATGGAGGATGCCCAGTTTCGAGCTGCGTTTGGCAAAGAATTCAGTGGCAATATCTTCGATATGATGGGCTTCATCAAGAATAATTCGCGTATATGCCGGCAATAGGCCTGGAGATTGAGGCTTTCCCTCGATAGCTCTTAATGAAATGTCTGCAAAAAGCATGTGATGGTTGGCAATGAGGATGTTTGCATCATTTGCCTTTCGTCTGGCTTTAAAAAAATGACATTCTTTGTAATGGGGACATTCTCGCTGACTGCAGGCATCTTTTTCAGCTGCAACCTTATCCCAAACTGCAAAAGAGGGTACGAAATTTAAGTCAGAACGAGACCCATCGCATGTATTCTTTTCCCATATTTCGATTCTTTCTAATTCCTTACTATCTTCCATTGAAAGAGCATATCTTTCATTTTGAACATCCCCCAGTTTTCTTAGACAAATATAATTATTCATCCCTTTAACTAAGACGGCCTTAATATCGAGTTTTAAGGCATTGGCTAACAGGGGAATATCTTTATTGATCAACTGTTCCTGCAAAGAAATCGTATGGGTAGAAATGAGAGTGCGTTCACTGTAAAGTATCGACCATAACATCGCAGGTAAAAGGTAGGCGATGCTTTTGCCTGTGCCTGTTCCAGCCTCGATAAGAGCGATCCCATCGTTGTTATAGACATCGATGATATCCTGCACCATTTTTTGCTGGGATTCTCGCGCTTCAAAATTCTTTAATACCTGATGCAACACCCCTTCTGGCTGGATGATCTGAAGAATCTTTTTGGCATTGAGTCGCTTGGGATTAACTTTTGTCATTCGGATTCGATTAAGTTAAGGAATGCCTTCAACCGTTTGGCACGTGTAGGGTGACGCATCTTACGAAGAGCTTTCGCTTCAATCTGCCGAATTCGCTCGCGCGTTACATTGAACTCAATACCCACTTCCTCAAGCGTCTTTGGTTTCCCATCTGTCAGCCCAAAACGTTGAATGAGAACTTTGCGTTCCCGATCAGTAAGGGTCGTCAGAACATCGTGCATCATATCTTTCAGGATTGAGTAACCTGTCGCCTCTGATGGGGAATCGGCTGCAGTGTCCTCTAAGAAGTCACCAAACTGACTTTCTCCTCCATCGCCAACTTCCGCCTGAAGTGAAATGGGGTGTTGAGCAATTTTGTAGATCTCTCGCACACGCTCGGCTGTGATTCCAAGCTCACTTGCAAGCTCTTCAGGAGAGGGCTCTCGACCTGTTTCCATCATGAGTTTTTTGGCGCCGCGCAAGACTTTGTTGATTGTCTCAATCATATGCACGGGAATTCGAATAGTCCGTGCCTGATCTGCAATGGCGCGTGTAACGGCTTGCCGTATCCACCAAGTGGCATATGTAGAAAACTTGTAACCGCGACGATACTCAAACTTTTCTACAGCTTTCATCAAGCCCATATTCCCTTCTTGAATAAGGTCTAAGAAGGAAAGCCCCCGATTTGTGTATTTCTTCGCTATCGATATGACAAGGCGCAAATTTGATTCGACCATTTCCCGCTTGGCTTCTTGGCTTTTATCCATCCAACGCTGCAGCATGCGGACATCTTTTTTGAAATCATCAAGCGTTCTACCGGCAGCAAGTTCTCTTTTTTTGAGCTTACGACGTGCTGAATAGAGCTTTCCAGCGGCAAATCGATTACGCTCTGCGCGGGGGATAAGTTCGTTGATCTCTTGCTCCAGAATTAAAAAGCGGCTGTAGGCTTGTAGAATCACCTCGCCAAAATCTTCAATCACATTATGTCGGCAGTGGAAACGGCGGAGATAAGCCTGAGTACGGATGCGGCATTTTTCAAATTCTTCGCTTAATTTAGACTTTTCTGCTTCTTTAAGTTTGGGCTGCTCCATTTGGAGCTGTAAGCGTTCTAGAAGGGCATCTTCTTTTTTAAGTAGCTCGCAAAGTTTGGGCAGAATTGTCAGAAATTCTTGTTTATTGGCAATTTCTTTCTCTGCAATTACTTTGTCGAACCGTTCTTTGCCTTGAATGAGGTAGTTTGCTATCGAGATCGTTTCCCTTGTGGAGTAGCGGAAACGCATGATAATGTGCTCAATTTGCATCTGAGCTTTTTCAATACGCTTAGAAATTTCGACCTCTTCTTCACGGCTGAGAAGAGGAACAGAGCCCATCTCCTTCAAATACATGCGAACGGGATCGTCAGGAGCCCCTTCAGCACGTTTTGGAAGCCCTTCTAATTCCTTAGCTTCTTTTTTGCGTTCCCGTTGTCTTTCAACTTCAGATTGATTCAAAATCTGAATGTCCATTCCACTTAAATGGATCAAAACTTGGTCTAGTTGATCTGCAGAATCGAAAGTCAGAGGAAGAATTTCATTAATTTCTTCATACGTGATGTACCCTTGTTCTTTTGCAATTGTGATGAGTTCATCGACTTTTTGTTGGTGCTGCTGGGTAAAACTCGGTTTGAGACTGCTTTTGACCATACTCTCCTATTCAGGTTAGACCACGTGTATATCCTTCTTATCATCTCTCGCAGCACAATTTTGAGCAAGATTATTCTTTTGAATTATATTTTTTGCAACTCCCTCTTTAGATTTAAATTGACATTTTTTGACCATAGAGAGATGATTCTCCACATGCATATCTGTTTGTCTCGAAATCGTAGTGGATACTCGAACACAGATGGAAAAAAACCAATAATTAGAAGGGATTACCCATGACAATGAAGTATCTATTTGCTCTTCTGCTTATCGCAGGAGCCCCCTTGTTTGCCCATGATGATGATGAAGCAAAAGACGAACAAAAAGAAACTGGTTCTATTTTGGTTCATCGAGAAGATGATGACCAAGATGGCAGCGATGAACAAAAAGAAGAAGGCGTTTTCTTAGTACAAGATCTCTCAGAAGATGAAGATCAAGAAGAAGAAAAAGCTGTCAGCTAATACCCATGCAGTTATATGCACTTGATTTAGAAGGAAAACTCGTTTCGGCCCTATCGGCTGCCAAACAGCAAGATTTCTTCTGCATCGAGTGCCAACAAATTGTGCGTGTGCGCGGCGGAACTCATCGCCACATGCACTTTTTCCACCTAACCACCCCCGATTCTTGCCACCTTCATGCAAAAAGCATGGCCCACATTCAAACTCAGCTCCACCTTCTTTCTATTCTTCCTTCTGAAGAAGCCGCTTTAGAACACCGCTTTGCAGAGATTAAACGGATCGCCGATGTTGCTTGGCATGCTCGCAAGCTCATTTTTGAAATACAATGCTCCCCAATATCCCCTGAGGAAATACGAGCACGAAATCACGATTATGCCACTTTAGGTTACTATGTCGTTTGGATCCTTCATGATAACAGATATAATCAAAAGATGATCTCTTCTGCAGAACACTTCTTAAAGGGATCTACAACCTACTTTACCAATATCGACCAACACGGCAATGGGATCATCTACGATCAATTTGAACTGATTAAAAAAAACAAACGCCATGAAGCCCTTCCTCCTCTTCCCATAGACCTCTCACAGCCTCGTCTTGTGGAATCTTCTGCCCCTGCTCTGAGCACGAAATTAGGCAAAAGTCGATCCAAATATTGGTCTTGCCATTTTTCAGGAGATCTCCTCGATCTCGAAAAAGGCGCAGCTAATGAGCATGAGATCCATGATGACAATCACTCCACAACCTATCTCAAACGTGCTCTTGCCATTGAAGCGGAACATTGCCAACCAAATATGCCGTGGAATGAGTGGCCACAAGTTCTCTTTGAAAAATTTGTTGTAAGACCTTATAAATTGCTTTTCCAAATCATCCTCGAAAGCTCCTGCAAGTAGTCAGCAATTGTGGGTATCGCATTTTTGTTATTGAAAAATAATTCTAAATAGACTAGACTAAGTTTAGTTGGGTACGATAGGAGGAAATATGAAAACTGTTAACATGCACGAGGCAAAAACACACTTATCTAAACTTGTTGATGCTGTTCTTCATGGAAGTGAAATTATTATCGCTTTAGCAGGAAAACCAGTTGCAACACTCAGTCCGATCAGGAAAAAAAAACGCCTTTTTGGCGTTTTAAAAGGAAAAATCAAAGTTGCAAAGGATTTTGATGCACCTCTGCCCGATGATATTATAGCTGATTTTGAGAACGATCACAATCTTTAGGTATATTATGCGTTTGCTTTTAGATACTCATATTTTTATTTGGTGTATCGCAGATAATCCCGGTCTTAAAAAAACAGTGAAGTCAAAGATTTTGCATGCAAATGAAGTCTATGTCAGCAGCGCTTCTATTTGGGAAGCAGCCATAAAAATTCAAACCAAGAAACTTGTAGTTTCAATTGAAGATTTAATGAACGCTATCGTTAAAAGTGGTTTTACTGAGCTTCCTATTACGGCCCAACATGCATGTGCTGTATCTAATCTTCCACCCATACACAGAGATCCCTTTGATCGGATTTTAGTGGCTCAGGCTATCTCTGAACCCTTGATCTTTATTACTGCTGATTCTATTCTAAAGGACTATTCTGATCTCGTCGAAGTTGTCGTTTAAAGTTAGTCTCTTTCACATATCACAAAATATATTGCAAAATGATCGGTTTATGCTAAAATGGAGTAAATGATATAATTAAAGTACGGGGGTGTCACGGTTTCGACTAGGAAGTGAAGTATTAATTGCATGCGGAGGACGTCGGTTGGCCTCCTTAAAAAGCCGATAAAAACACAAATGCAAAACCTTCTAAGGTTGCATACA
This sequence comes from Chlamydiota bacterium, assembly GCA_013288825.1. GTDB lineage: Bacteria > Chlamydiota > Chlamydiia > Chlamydiales > Parachlamydiaceae > JABDBC01. The sequence continues at coordinate 2,705 of JABDBC010000051.1, read as the reverse complement.
CGTTCGCCCATGAGGACGCACGTGCTGTAGCTTAAGCCTAACAGCTTTCGTTACACGGTAACCATCATTGGATCAGGGGTGTTGGATCTTACCGTTTTTCACTTGATGTGAAAGTGAGCACCGCCCGCTTCTAGGTGTCACTTTCGAGATTAAATGAAGCAAGCTTGTCTTAGTGTCCGCGCGCTGCATCGGGACGAGCCATAAATCAGCACGCTAAGCATGTAGTGGTTAATATGTAGTTTGCTTAGGACGAGAGTTCAATTCTCTCCACCTCCAATTGGTTGGACAGTCCTTATATCCAATCATAGTAGAAAATGGCTCACGGATCTCCGTGAGCATTTTTTTACCCTCTAATTTTAAGTTCTGAAACACCAAATTCAACAATTCCCGTTTTTCATCCACTTCAGAACTCTCAAAGATTTCTCTGGCACGAGCCGCCAAATTCATGACCATGTTCGCCGTGATATAAAAGTTTTGGTCAGCTTTTTCGTGGTTCTTCATCTCTTCGGCAATCTCAATCTGACGTTTTTTGTATTCTCGAATTTTTTCAAACTCTTTGCGGGTATTTTTAGTAGATGACTCGGTAATTTTAAAAACTTCCTCAACAATAAGACCTTTTCTTTCGGCATATTCTCTTAAACGACGCTCCTGAGCAGGAATAGATTGGCCTTCCTCTTGCTCTTTGCTTGAAACGCGAGCCAGTAATAGAGCCTTCATTATTTTTTTGTCCGATACGCTTGTTGGGGATGATTGGGTTGATGAGGGAATAGGTATTCAAGTTCATCTGACTCAATAAGAGGTAAAAGATAGTTTTGTCTAATATAATTTGTATGGCGACGAAGAAGTTGTGCCAATTCGGGGAGTTTCCAAGGTTGAATTGCACAGAGACGCTTAACTAACTCCTTCATTTTCTCGGGATTAACTCGCTTCCCTACTACTTTTAGTTCATTTTGAAGGTCCGAAGGTAAGCTTGCTAACTCTGAAGATAACGATGGGAACTCTGAAGATAAGCCGCTTATCTTCAGAGTTAACTCAGTAGAGCTAGGTAGGTTTGAACTCTGAAGGTTAGGCTTTATATGACCAGTTAATAATTTGCTTGTTGGAACATAGTAGGTTGCATTGCTTCGGCCCTTTTGCTCCAGTAGACCCAAATCTCTTAATCTTCGCAGACTAGCGCTAGCCGTCAAGGTTTCCACACAGTTAATATTTCGATAGTCTGCATTAGTGATTGCTCCCATTTCTCTAACCACTATGAGAGTTCGAGCTTCTTCATCAGTCAGATCGAATTCTTTAAAATTTTTAAGCCATTCAATGTCTTTTTCATCAAAAAAGCGTCAGTAATGTCAATGTGAACCTATTAGCTGTTCGATCTGACTCAAAAAATGGGACAGATAAATTAGCTTCACGCATTGCTTCACGCATTGTCCGAATCCCCGTGCCCTTTACTTCGGCAATTTGTAAGTCATGCAGCACTTCAGCGATCTGATCATTACGCGTTATTGATCCAGGAAGTCCAAGTTGATCCTCGGGTTTCAATGAATACCCTGGATTCAAAAATTCGATGCGATTTGCATAGCGGATAATTTGAATCGTTTGACCAGCCCTATAGTCACGATGCATGACAGAATTACACACAGCCTCCCTAATGACAACGTCGGGTATCAGAGGGATGTCTTTACGAAAGATGTTATTTGCCTGCATCGAAAACGCATGGGGGATATCTCGCATAATATTGGCAATGACACGAGGGATTGCCAAAACAAGAGCCTCGCCAAATTCATAACATTGCGAATAGCGTTTTTCAGGATGTGACACCCATTCTCTTCCTTCGACAGTGATATAATCTATTCTCGATGAAATCGGAAACAATCGACGCAAAGCCATTTCAGTTCCGAATAGGATAATCCCCGCCACTGTTGGTTTAATTACGTTCTTGACCTCCACGGCAGCTCTTAAGGCAATCATGAGTTCTTGGTCATTCCATGCAAGCTCTTTAGCCTTGGGATTAATTTCTTTTCGATACACACGATAAGCCGCTATAGCTTGCGGATCGAAATCTTTCCAGGATGCCTCTTCCAACATTGTTTTATCAAATTTTTTCTGAGATCTGAATTGGTAAAGCATATCGAGATCTTCTTGGGTACATAATTGATCTGTAGGTCCAATTCTTCGATACGCTCCCTTCTCTATTCCTCGGCTTTTAATGAAAATAGGCTTCTCATACGTTTCAGCTTCAGAAATATAGGCAACAATGATAGGCCCTTCTGGATGCAGTAGCACGTCAATAGCAGGTCGAATGGGTTTATTAAAATTTTGACGGCATAAGGTCACAAGTTCACTTTGAAGTTTATCAGGATTAGAAACCCCAGTAACTTTATAGCGAGGAGCTTTATTAGAATCGTTCTTCGTAAGCCCGAGAACTAGATAGCCACCACCCAAGCCAGGTTCGTTACTGAAAGCAGAGATAGTTTCTAACGCGCTATCCCCAATTTTTTCAGTCGAAAATTTTTGTTTGGTAAGGCTTGAAAAGCAGCAATTTGTTGGGGTCAAAAGTTCTGAATGCGTCTCTCCACCTCCAATCAATCAAAAGGCTTCAGTTTAACGACTGAAGCCTTTTGTTTTTAGGGACTTACACATCAAAAATCTTGCCTAAAAATCTGAACGAGTAAAGCTCAATTACGCAATATTTCGCACTAGACTGGACA
>JABDBC010000050.1 GCA_013288825.1 Chlamydiota bacterium | reverse complement strand
TCCTGCAGGGGAAATCAAAAATCGATTTTCTTACGATAGCTTGTATCAGCTTAAATCGGAGACAGGCAACGCCACACATAGCTATCAATCCGATTCGCTATTCAACCGCGTCCTGAAAGATGAAACAAGCTACTTTGTCAACAGCCTCAATCAGTTGCAGTCACAAGGCAATTGTCAGTATCAGTACGATCCCAATGGCAACCTAATTGCAAAAGTGGACGGCGACAACACAACAACCTATCGCTACGATGCCCTCGACCGCTTAGTTGAAGTGGACAACGATACGATGACGACCTATATTTACGATTCTTTTAACAGACGCCTCTCAAAAACTAATATCGAGACTGTACAATATCTCTATCACGATCAGAATGAAATTGGAGCTCTTAAAAACGGAGAAGTGATCGAGTTTCGATTACTTGGAGTGGGCAAGGGAGCAGAAATCGGCGCTGCAGTAGCCCTTGAGTTAACGCAAGAGGTGTATATTCCACTCCACGATCACAACGGAAACGTGACAGTCCTCTTAAACACATCTGGAGAGCCTGTAGAAAGTTATCGGTATTCAGCTTTTGGTGAGAGAGAAGTCTTTAATTATCAACCTATCCCGACTAATCCGTGGTGTTTTGCAAGCAAAAGATTAGATCCTGAGACTGGCTTTGTATACTTTGGGAGAAGGTATTATGCCCCTGAGATAGGTCGTTGGCTGACTCCCGATCCGATCGGCTATCAAGACGGACCTAATTTGTATGCTTATCTCCATAATAATCCGTTACTTGCGATCGATTTGTATGGTTTAGCGAAAGAGGACCGCAATAGCATGGATGGCCCCCGCCATGATCACGTGCCAGACCATTTGCGCAAACCCGACGCCTCCGACCGACAGCAACGTGACAACAACAACAATGGGCAAACCACACGCAACCGAGACGATGTGAACGAAAGGTCTGCCTGGGAAAGCTTTACGAGAGGGTGTAGTATCTATGACGCTCAGGAATTCTCCCCTCCAGCAGCCTATTTTGAGCGTATTGATGAGTTACAGCGCGAAACTGATTTCTATGAGAATCTAGGGATGAATTTTAGACATGCTGTTACTGCGTTTGACTCTTGCGGAGAGATTTGTTTAATGTTCGCTTCTCGTGGCCAACTGAATGCCAGAGCGTTAGGCTGCACTATGACAGGACGCACTCTAGCGACCTCGAGGCAAGTAACGAATGTGGCCGTTTCAACAATAAGACCTGTTTCATCTATAAGACAATCCTCAACAGTTGCAAAGAGTGGAATGACTAATTGGGGGAATTATAAGACTCTAACTGACCACTTTGCGCGACATGGGAAAGATTTTGGAGCAAAGAATGCGGCAGACTATGCCCGCAAGGCATCAGATTTTCTTTTGCGAAGCCAAAAACAAGGATTGCCAACTAAAATTAGTCCTGATGGTTCTATTAGAGTATATGATCGTGCGACAAATACTTTTGGCTCATATGGTCCGAATGGTTCTACTCGAACTTTCTATAAGCCCGATCCAGCAGTGCATCGATGTCCAACAAATGTAGATTATTGGAACATTCAGCCAGGAGATACTCCGTGGACACCATAAAAAACAGTCATTGTTGCCCAGTATGTGGTTATAACTTAGATTTTATGCCTTGGAAAGGTATTTCAGCATCAGATGAAATTTGTCCTTGCTGTGGTATTCAGTATGGTTATGACGATGCGGCAGGAGGAGATGTTAGTAAACGTAATTCGATTTATAAAGAATGGCAAAATCATTGGATAAAAGAAGGAATGCCATGGAAAAGTATGGGAATTGATCCCCCAGAAAATTGGGATCCAGTTAAGCAACTGAAGAATATTTCACATAATGAACACACACCCAACGTTGGGATTATGAATAAACAAAGGATTGGAGAAGAATTAAAATTGCAATTGGAAAAGGGGTATGACATTGTCAAAATTTCTCGTTGGGCTTATAAATTATTTGACGAAAATTGTTGTGCTCTTGATCCCCCTTCACGCGAAATTTTACAATGTTTATTTAGTATGGAAGATGATCCCCAATTCGAGTATGCAGAAAATGAACTAAGACTTCTTGCAGAGAAATTGATTAGCAATGAAGAAGATCCTCTCAAACAGATAAATGATTTAAAATCTAAAGGTGCGACCTAAAGTTCCGAGGATGAATTTGACCGTTTAATCGAAGTGACCAACGACACAACAACGACCTATACTTACGATTCCTTTAACAGACGCCTCTCAAAAACTAACGTTGAGACAGTGCAATAAAGTCTTACAGAAAAAAGTATACGAGCCTCATATACATGATCCCAATTGTCCTGGCGGTATCCGACCAGCATTACCGTGTGAAACCCCTTAGATTTTGAAACTTATGATAGATGATAATTTACTATGGATAATAAATTGGTATGATCGTCAGTGTGATGGCGATTGGGAACATCAATTTGGAGTTAAGATTGAGACTCTTGACAATCCAGGTTGGAGTACCACTATTAGTATTCAAGAAACAGAACTGCAAGATAAAAATTTTCAAGATATTTGTGTTGAACGAACCGAAAAGGACTGGATCTTTTGTAAAGTTAGTAATGGTTTCTTTGAAGGAAATTGTGGCACTTTCAATTTACCAGAAGTTCTCAAAATTTTTCGGGAGTGGGCAGAGGGATCTCAATATGGGAATTGATCCATGTCCATTATGGTCCATTTCTGTCCACTATCGTCCATTACTGTCCATGTCCATTTAAGCCACATCATTGAATTGCTTCACCCATTTTTTTCAAACTCCAAAAATCTCTATATTATAAATCCTGTCTCTTGCTATTACAGATTTTAAAGAAGATGCTGCCCTGAAAAGGATTGCAAGCTCCTCAGAAAAATAAAAACAAAACAAAGGAAGTTCACGCTATGTCAAAGTTTTTCCACTGGCTTTTCAATCCTTACACAGAAGGATATTCGTCAATTGCTTTCATTCGCCTCTTCGCTGGTCTAACATTTATAGGTGAAGGGATCTTAAAATTTATTTTTCCTAGCATGGGTGTTATGCGCTTTACTTTGCTAGGCTTCCCCTTTCCAGAATTCACTGCATACTCCATCGGAGTGCTAGAAATTGTAGGTGGAATCTGCTTGCTACTTGGTCTATTTAACAATCTTTTTGCCCTCTTGTTCGCAGGTGAAATGGTAGTAGCTTTTCTCTCGACAAAAATCACTATGTACTTAGGCACCTCTCCTCTCCCCCTTCCCCCTGTTCCTCCCCAAGCTGGTTTCTGGGCTGTTGTGCATGAATCTCGCGACGACTACACGCTATTCTTCGCCATGATTTTCCTAATGATTGTAGGGCCTGGAAAACTAGCTCTGGATGCGATTTTCTTTAAACCTAAAAATCGTACATAACCTAAAACAATGGAAGAAACCTATGCAAAAAAAATTCCAACTATACGCTTTTGTTGTCTTCAGTCTCTTTCTTTACTTTTCTAATGCTCATGCATTTGCGGACCAACCTTGCCTTCACATCTGTACTGTAGCTTCGAATCGGACTCAAGGTCTCCAGCAATTGCTTAATTCCTGCGATTACCAAAATGTACAGATCGATGTTTTAGGAATGGATAAGCCCTTCCGAGGATTGTCTGACAAGCTGATTTATGTACTAGAATACATTCAAAATCTACCCGATTCCGATATAGTCATGTTTGTAGATGCTTATGATGTATTGTTTATGACCGATGCAGATACAATATTAAGTAATTTTTTGGAAATGGGGCATCCATTTATTATTTCTGGTGAACGATATTGTTGGCCATTAGAACACAGACGTTCGGAGTTTCCACCAATACCTACATCATTCAAATATGTTAACAGTGGTGTTTATATGGGTTATGTGGATGTAATGAAGTTTATTTTTAACAGCTTTGTTCCAATAGATCCATTAGTTAATGACCAAGACACAATGACTGCTTACTACTTAGATAATCCAGGGCAAATACTTATAGATGCTAATTGTGTACTTTTTCTTTCAATGGCTGGTGTATATAAAAGCGAATTAATAATCGATTATCTGAATAAACAAGTCACTCTCAAAGAAACGGGTACAAGACCATGTACTATACATGGTAATGGTTGTAGCCGTGCTATTTACCAGTCTATCTATGATGAGCTTTTTAAAGCTCTATACCAAGGCAAAGGTCTCCCCTAGCGATCAATCTGCCCTCAGCTTTGTGGTTCAGATCTGACAATTATCTGGATAGGATTGGGTTTGGGTAAGTCAGTTAAAGCCTTAATTTGGGATTGCTGATTATGTATTATCTGAAGCATTCCTTGGTACGTGCCTAGCATTTTCTCCACAGTTAACTCTAACATTGCTATTCTTTCAGAATCTGTAAGAGTTTTTTTGAGGGGGTCAGGAACCGTATCTGTGAGATCATCGCGCCTTCGTTTCAGACCATTCAATGACCCACTTTCCCTTTTTGGTTCGCAACTTTTTTCCTCTGGCCTGCGGCTGCTTCCTGGATGTAGCACATCTACTGCAGTTGACAACACCAACTCATGAATTTTAGGACTCTCTGTGCCTGCAGGAGATAGTGGGGGTGAAAGTCTTTTAAGCATATCAAAAGGATGAGATGGAACAGCACTATCAGGAATTTGGCTTGCTTGTTGAAGTAGACCTTCAGGAATTGGTTCTAATTCAGGAATTGGTTCTAATATTGAAGGCAAAGTTGGAGCCCATAATGATCTTTTAGGAAGCGAGGATGGATTCGTCGAACTAGACGATGGCTTCCGCATTGTCTTTTTCGCAACTTTAGTCACTTTATTAGAAACTGCTGGCGGGGCAAATGCTTCTCCTGTGGGACTTGGAGGAACTCTTAAAACTGTTGGAGAAGATGAAGGAGGCTTTATTGCAGAACTAGTAGTTGATGAAACCGTTGACGCACGTGGCGAATATAAGGATGTTGAGTCTAAAGTAGTTGATGAAACGGTTGAAGCAGGTGACGAACGTAGAGATATAGGGGCTAAGGAGGTTGCAAAAGATGAGATGGAAGTAGATGATGATAGAGTTGATAATCCGACAGAAGAGGTTGAACTTGATGTGGAATTTGGTGTTATTGACGCTGTGGGAGTAACCCAAGGCACTGATAACCCAAATGGAATTGCTCTCATTCCGCTTAGATTATAGTAATGCGTTTGAAGTTCTTCATTAGCCGCATTAGCTTTTTGTAATTCTGCTATTAATTTAGAGGGATCTTTTGTTATTTCGTTGAAATCAGCTCTCATAAAAAGATGATAAAAATCTACAGGATGCATTGTGAAACTTCCTTAATAAAAAATTACTTATACCGAATTTGATAATTAAAAAAAAGAAGGGTAATTCCTTGGCTATTTGGAGGCATTTAGGACGGGTTTGGGTAGTTGAAATACGACGTCTTCGTTCGTATATACGACATCCTCAACTTCTCTGACTCCTAAATGATTCAGTCTTTCAATACACTTCTGAACAATCGTCTCTGGAGTTGAGGCTCCTGCGGTCAAACCTATCACTTGCACACCGTTCAGCCATTCAGGGCGGATTTCGCTCTCATTATTGATCAAATAAGAAGGAATTCCACGACGTGAGGCGACCTCTCGCAATCGATTTGAATTCGAACTCTGAGGATCTCCGACAACTAACACCAGATCTGTCTGATCGGTAATTTCCCTCAAGGCAAGCTGCCGATTCGTCGTAGCATAACAAATCGAAGAACTTGGCAATGTTTCAATCTTTGGATACTTCTCCATCAATGCTTCTGTAATCTCTTTAACATCATCAAGACTCAATGTCGTCTGCGTGATATAAAACAATTTGACGTCTTGTCCGAATGTCAAATGCTCGACATCCTCGGCCTTTTCGACAATAGTGGTCACATCGGGAGCTTCCCCGGCTGTCCCAATGATCTCGACATGGTTTCGATGTCCGATCAAGACAATTTGGTATCCCTGGGCTGCAAAACGTTTCACAGCCGAGTGCACGCGGGTGACGAGTCCACATGTTGCATCAATTTCAATCAATTGCCGCTGTTTGGCTTCCTCGCGGACTGCTGGCGAAACTCCGTGTGCTGAGTAGATAAGGCGCGCTCCAATGGGGACATCTTTGATTTCCTCAATAAAAACGGCTCCTTTAGCCTTTAATCCTTCGACGACATGGCGGTTGTGTACGATTTCATGTTTGACGTAAATGGGTGCTCCCCATAGTGTGAGGGCTTTTTCCACGGTTTCGATGGCGCGTTCTACGCCAGCGCAGAATCCACGTGGTTTTGATAGGAGTAGTTTCATAAAGCGATCTCTTGTTAGTTAAAATGAGGATGATACCAAGATGCAAAATAAGCCTCAAGTTTAGAATTACAGGATCTGCAGCATGTGCATCAGTCTAAGGAGGCAAATACTAATAAAAAAATTCAACGCAAAGGCGCAAAGACGCTAAGCCGCAAAGAAGAATGTGTGAGCATCAGGCTAAGTATGAGACCTGTCAGTAAGATTTTTACCACAGAGACCACAGAGGAGGGGAGGAGAAGAGGAATCGAAGAAATTCTGCAACTCCTACCTTCTCCCCCTCTTCTCTCCTCTGTGATCTCTGTGGTAAAAATCTTGTCGAGAATTTGTAAGCTTAGTCTGATGCTCACACATTCCTCTTTGCGTCTTCGTGCCTCTGCGTCTTTGCGTTGAATTTTTTGGCAGATTCGGGCATGGGTACACACACGGGCACGAAAAATTTTAGATGCGTGCTTCCTATGCAAGAATCCTGTTGTAGACTAGGGCTTTTTCGGGTTCGATTGTCACCAACTGCCCATCTTTCAAAATGCGACAGGCAGCATCGGCACGCACAAGCAATGGCTTATTCAGCTGTTTGAAAATCTCTTCTGCATACTTCTCCGAAGCGGTATCGTCGATGTGATTCTGTAAAATAATTCCCGCAGCTTCTTTCATAAGTGGCAAATAGGTCTCGTCACATTTTGTAATGACAATCAACTTATCTTTGACCAAATAGGCTTTCTCTGTTTCTGGGGACATCACAACGGCGACTTTCCCGTGGACACGGCTCCCAAAACCGAGATGAGCACGGACTAAGACGTCTCCAATGTTCTCCAAAATCATCATGTTGGTGGTTCCTGTAATGCCAAAAGGGGATCCAGCAGTCACCACAACGAGATCGCCATATGAAACAATCTCATTCTCAAGACAGTAAGCCGTTGCCTGTTCGAAGGCCTCTGCGAGCTTGACGCACACAGTCCCCTTCACTGGGAGGACACCCCAGTTGCACGACATCTGATGGAAGCATTTTTCGTGCGGGGTCAGCGCGATGATAGGCATTCCAGGACGGAGTCTGGACAGGAGGCGTGCTGTGGTGCCTCCGCTTGTAAACGTGAAAATCGCTTGTGCATTGGATGTATAAGCAGCTTTGACACTTGCTAACGTCACTGCTGAAGGAACATCGTGATAAACAAGCCCCACATGGTGCTCAAAAAACTCTCGATACTTGAAATCGGCTTCAGCTGCCATGATGATAGTTTTCATTAAATAGACTGTTTCAAGGGGGTATTTTCCCACTGCTGTTTCCCCTGAAAGCATTACTGCAGAGGTGGCGTCGTAAATGGCGTTGGCAACGTCTGAAGCTTCTGCGCGAGTGGGACGTGGGTTATTAATCATCGATTCAAGCATTTGCGTTGCGGTGATGGCTGGTTTTCCTGCTAGGTAGCTTTTGCGAATCATCATTTTTTGCAAGACGGGCACCTGGCTTAAGGGCAATTCAACGCCAAGGTCTCCCCTAGCGATCATTATTCCATCAGCAACCTGCACAATTCCGTCAAAATTATGGACTCCTTCGGCGTTTTCAATCTTTGCCATCACGAGAATTTCAGGCTTTCCTTCAGCTGCAAGCAGTTGTTTAATTTCTAAAACATGCTCAGGAGATCGTACAAACGATGCAGCAATGATATCGACATCGTGTTCACATCCAAAACGGATATCGGCAATGTCAGTTTCGGTCATGGCGGGCAATCCGATGCTAACATTGGGGATATTTACTCCCTTTTTAGACTTAATGAGTCCTCCGTTTTGGATCTCAACCACAACGCCTTCAGGACGGATCTCAATTACGCGGCTCGAAATGTATCCGTCATCGAATAAAACGGTTTCTCCGCCATGCAGGTGATCCAATACCATCGGAGGATTGATATAGATTGAGTGTTGGTCCCCTTCGATGGGCTCTCGAACCAGCAGCAATTGCTGTCCAAGCTCCAAGGTGGCTTGTCCATTCTTGATGTTGCCTACTCTTATTTCAGGCCCTTTGGTATCGAGAATGATGGCAACGGGGCGTTTTAAGCGTGCCCGAGCTTCTTTTACTGCATTGATCACAGCGAGGTGCTCGGCATGGGTTCCATGGCTAAAGTTTAAGCGGGCGGCATTCATTCCGGCTTGAATGAGCTCCGAAATTTTCTCCGGGGAGCTTACGGCGGGCCCGATGGTACATATGATCTTGGTGCGGATAGTCATGAAATAATCTGCTCCTCAAATTGGCAAATGCAAAATCACATTGTTTGTTGTACCGGCCCTCCGGGACGGGATTATTGGTTGGCGTTATCCCAGGCTTCGCTAACCCCTCCGGGGAGCTTCAGCCTGGGCTATTATGTGAACAGGCCCTCCGGGCTGTATGCAAAAGCTTTTGTTTGAAAATTACTTTTCACACTGCCCGGAGGGCTGTTTACGTAATAGCCCAGGCTGAAGCTCCCCGGAGGGGTTAGCGAAGCCTGGGGAAAACGCCAACCAATAATCCCGCCCCGGAGGGCCGGCACAAACTCTTCTATGTTCCGATTCTGGAACAATTTGATCATTACAAAAAGGATTTTTTAACGCCAGTGGTAAAACACATAAAGTTAGTTTATTCAGAGTTAGTTTGCTGTTTAGTCTATTTAACTATTGACATATAATCATTTTTTTAATTATAATTAGATATATTAATTAATTTAAATGGAGTATTAGGTATGTCAGCAACTAGCTTATTAAGTATTTCAGGTAGGCCCACTGCTTGGGAAGTCACAATGAGCAACCGTGCAGAACGTCGTAAAGAACCAGGAAATTATGCGAATGAGCAGGACAAGCTAACAACCATAAAAAGAACAACAGATACCTACCGAGATCGAATCGAATTACGCGTTACCGAAGAAGAATATTATGAAAATAAACTAGGAAAAAGCTTAGGTCAAATTACAGGTCCTACTCCTGTTACTTTATCTAAAGAAGATGCTTATAAATATGGGGTGGAGACCGTCGTAGTACAGCCCAAGTATACTCCACCGGCAGGACGTATCGTCCAATTTAGACAAACCCGTGTAAACGAAGACCTAAACCAAAATATTCCAATTGCCACTAGTGGTGGATATGCCGGTGGTAAGATCGTTGCATCGCAATGCCTCCAAAGTTTCTTGCAGACACTCCATACTCCGCTACCGCAAGGACCAAGCATGTTTGATTCTCCCTTAGCAGTGCAATGCTCAGGAATGGGCCGTGCAGGCGGAGGGGTCGTGGGTGGTGTCGCAGCCATTATTGACATGGTGACACAAGGGATCGAAATGAAAGATGAGGTCCGCAAGGGAAGATTGCGCGAAGGGATTGATGCAGCTTTATTGTTTACCGAAGCAGTTGGCAACCTAGGGGAATCGATTTCAGTTTCTGCTAATGGTTTTGCTTCGTTAGGAGTTGCTGCGACTCATGTATTGGCCTGGACACCTCCTTTGGCAGTGGCAAGTGCTTTTATCTCCTTAGCGACCATTCCATATCATATGCGCGGCATCACGCGGAGTGGAGAAATCCTTGGAGATCTTCAGAAATCACTAGATAACAATAATGACTTGCAATGGTTATCTAAGGAGCTTTCAAATCCTATTAAAGGCGACGGGGAATATTATATGCGCCGTCAATTTGGAATCATCAATAGAGAGAAGTATGCGGGAATCGTAAAGTACATCATCGAGAATGGCAAACCAGAAACAAAGCAGAGAATGATTGGATGCTTGCAGGAACGATTAAAAGATCGGATCAATTCCCACAGGCTTGCAATAGTAAGTGCTATTATTGGCGTCATTGGAATATGCATTTTCTTTCTTTGTCCACCGTTGGTGTTTTTGGGATTGGGAATCATTGGTTCAGGGAGTTTGGTTTCGTTTGCAAGATACGTGTATGATAAGTATTCCGTGAATGCTCTAGAGAAAGCTCTCGATGGCTTGTGTTCCTTTGATAATATCGATCAAGACTGGATAAGGCAGCACGCAGCCTTTGCTGTGCCTTACATGCAAACTGCCAAATTAGAACCAACAGCAGTTCAGATGCATGATTTACATATCCGTAATAAACCTCAAGAAGAAGCTTGTCACGAAACAAACTTCGAGTGTTTTGCAGATTAATTGATAAATTTAATTTACTATTATGCTATTTATGCTATTTATATATTGACTAATAATTATTTATTGATATAAAATGTGTGTAGTATTAAATTAGTTGGAGTTATGTAATGGCAATAGGACCAACATTTGGGCCGATAAACCACGAGGAGTACTTAAGGCGACAAAACCTTGGTGTGCATCGTGCGTCGAATTACCCCCAACTTTATGACCTTGAAAACGAAGATAAAGTAGAGAGGGATAGACTTTTTTTAAGAAAGGCCAATAATTATGACAGGCAGCCAATACACGTAACTAATAAAGAGTATGTGGCAACAGGTCGAATGAGACGCCCAGAAGAAGTCACAGAAACCCAAGATGCTTATGAAAGTTATGGTCTTGATAACGGAAGTCGCGAAGTTAAATGGATCATAGATCCTGCACCTGAAGAACCAAATGAATTTACCAAATTTCTCGCCCGGATGCGACGCACTCCTGTTAACGCAAGGTTGAACCGCAATACCCCGATTGTTACTCGCGGTGGACATGCCGGTGTAAAGCTAGCCCAGTCGCAATTCTTTCACAAAATTTTGGCGATATTTAGTGACACTCCCTTCCAAAAGTCGGGTAGTTTATTTGATTCCCCGCTAGCGTTGAAAGCATCAGGTTTTGGACGTGCCGGTGGAGGATTCATTGGCGGTTGCACAGCCATTTACACTATGGTAGAGCAAGGAATTGAAATCAGCAATGAGATCTACAAAGGAAGATGGGCCGAAGGGTTTGATGCAGCCTTGCTGTTCACCGAAGCGATGGGTACTTTAGGGGACTCGATTTCTGTTTCTGCCTCTGGATTGGTTTCGATAGGAGCCGTAACAGCTCAGGCAGTTATGTGGGCATCTCCTTTGGCATTGGCAAGTGCTTTTATTTCTCTCGTGACAATTCCCTATCATATGCATGGGATCAAGCAGAGTGAAAAGATCCTTGGAGGACTCCAGACATCGCTAGCAAAGTTAACAGAGTGGAAAGAAGAAGCATCATTATCAGATCAAACCACCAGAAAAAGTAATGCTCTAAAGTGGCTTTCTGACGCCCTCTCAGACCCGATTAAAGGGGATGGAGCATACTATCTTCGCCGCCATTTTGGGATAATTAATCGAGAGAAGTATGCCGCAATTGTAAAGTACATCTGCGCGAACGGCGAGACAGAAAAAGGTCAAAAAACGCAAAAGGAAATGATTGGATGCCTACAGAATCGGCTCAGCGATCGGATTAAATCCCACAGACTTGCAATAGTGAGTGCTATGATTGGTATTATTGGAGTATGCGTTTTCTTTTTTGCACCACCTTTAATATTTTTGGGATTGGGAATCATTGGATTAGCGGGTTTGGTATCATTTGTGAGGTTTGTTTATGACAAACGCTCTGTCAATAATCTAGAGGATTCGCTCGATAGACTGTGTCATTTTGCCAATATTCCAACGGAATGGTTAGAGGAAAATGCAGGATTTGCCATGGATGTACGCAGGTATGCTAAGTCACAAGCACAGGCAATTGAAATGCATAATTTTAGGCCGCAGCAACCCACAGAACAAGAGTTCGACTACTCAGAAATTGATACGACTTTCCCGGATTAAGTTCTCTTGTTTACTTTTCTTCCATAATGCGATCAAATGCAGAAAGTTCCCGTTTTGGCGCTGGGAATTCCCCTAAGTTTGTAACTCCATTATGCGATTCTGCGACAACCAATCTTTTATCTTCAATTTCAAGGACGTACAGAACAGTTTTTGGAGTCAGAATTCGACGTTCAATGACTTTAATTAAGCTTGAAGCGTTCATTTGTTCGATTTTAGAATTGAGGAATCGCTTTAGCAAGCGTGTAGCGATGATTAAGCAGACGATAATCCCAACTAAAATCACCATCATTCTGATGAATTCATTATAAAATTGATCTGATTCCTGGTTGATTGTTTGGGGAGGAAATTCAATGGGAGGGATCTGAGGTGGTTCTAGAGGGGTTGCCGGGGTTGTTTGCGCTTGTGCAAATAAGCAATTACAGCATAAACCGAAATAGAGAACGCATATTTTTATAAAAGAACTCATTGATGTTCTCCCATTTTGTTTGTGAGACTGAAAAGTCGAAATTGTTAGAGCCTATTGCATTTTTTTACCACAGAGATCACGGAGAGAGGAAAAAAGAAGAACCAGTCCCTGGTTAGTTTGCATTTTCCTGTGTTCCCACACCTGCGGTTTCGCTCGCAAGCTCGCGAAACCTGGGTGTGGGCTACAAAATGAGAGAAAAAAGAAAAAAAATGATTAAAATCAATCCCAACCAAAAATAGCCCCTTGAAGTCTAACTCTCTCTCCTTTTCTCCTTCTCTCTCCGTGATCTCTGTGGTAAAAAACGGTTATTCTGGAACATCTTTTCTCTTTCTTGAAGCAGACTCTTTTACACCGCCGCCACCACCTCCGCCGCCATTGTCGGTGGCCAGAATATCAATTGCCTGCTTAACTTTTGTCCGATGATGGTTAATGTCAGATTTTAGCACTTTAAGCTCGTCCACCCTTGAACAGCTCCCTTCTTCTTTTCTTTCTTCTGCAGACGCTTCTTTTAAACATTTGTCAATGTGTTCTTCAAAACCATCAAACAGACTTAATGTTTTTTCTGCAGTTACAACATCTCCTTTTCGAAGATAGAATTGGGCAACGTAACAAAGCAATGTACGAAAGTCAGTTTTTAAATAAATTTCACAAGTTTGTTTCGATTGACCGCATGCATAAAGCATAAAAGTTAACAGATTAAAGACTCTTATCATATGAAGTTCATTGTCGGCTTTAAATTTCTTAAAAAATCTATCAATATCTCTTGGACGAGTATGACCTTCTTGAATAGTAAGAAGTAAAAGGATCCCTATATCTCCTATTTCAAATTCAAGATCCAAGACATTAAATTTATAAAGAAGATCGTTCATGATATCTTTAGGAATTTGTAATTCCGTAGGTTTAGAAGAATATAGAATAGCTTTTAGCCCATTTGTTAAAAAATACGAGGCATCGTAACCGAAATCCCAATTTAAAGCGGCAATCGTAGTGGGGATGAGTTTCGCGATCACATATGTAAATGCCTCTATTTTTAAAGCAGAAGGCACTTCAGTTGCAATATATTGTCCAATAGCGTCTAAAGTTTTGAACTCGAGTGCAGTATCATCCCGATCCCAACTGCCCTCAGTACGAAATACATGGAATAGACCAGCTGAGCAACGATATGTATAAAGCAGATCGTTAATTTTTGCTCGATATTTTTCTGTGGGTGAAGAAGGGTCGAGAGAGGGTGGTGGTGGCGGCTCTGCAAGTGGCAATCGATAATAGAGAGAAGCAATAAAGGGAGATGCATTAGGAGGCAGTAGAGGCGTAGCAGGCAGTAGTAGTAGAGGCGTAGCAAGCAGTGGTAGCGGTGTACGAAACTGAACAGGAGGCATTGTGGAAGGCGTTGGTGGTGGTGTCAATAAGGTCATTGAGGGAGGCGTTTGCGACGGCGTAACTGGCAATAGTCGGGGTGTAGAGGGAGGGAGAATGGCACGAGCAACCGTTTGAACTGTGGTGGTGGGGAGCGTGGGGGGTGTTCCTGATGAAACACTAGGCTCTGTGGTTGGGAGAGTACTAGGTCGGTATTGTACGCTTGTTGAAGGTGTTGTCATATTATCTCCATATTATTGGGTAAGGTGAGGTCTGGCTCGTGAGAATTGGGGTCTGGCTTGTGATTTGTAATTTGGGCAGAATTAGAGTTTTAATATATAGGTTGCCCAAATTGCAAATCGCATGCCTGAACCCAATTCTCACAAGCCAGACCCCAATTCTCACAAGCCTGAACCCAATTCCACCTCTGCGTCTCTCCGCCTCCCCGTCTCTGCGTTAATCATTATAACGAATTTAACTCAGAGAGGCGGGGAGACGGAATTGGGTTCAGGCATGCGATTTGCAATTTGGGCAACCTATATATTAAAACTCTATTTCTGCCCAAATTACAAATCACAAGCCAGACCCCAATTCTCACAAGCCAGAGCCTGATTCAGTGGCGCTCTACTAACTTTCTCATTTTTTTGCCTGGAGTGAACTTGACAGCATTCCTTGCGGGTATGACGATCGGTTTATCGGCTTTTTTAGGATTGCGTCCAATCTTTTGTTTGCGTTCAACGACTTCAAAAACGCCAAAGTCTCGAAATTCAAGACGTTCTCCAGCCTTGAGACAGTCGGTCATTTTATCAAGAAACGCCTGGACAACGTGGCGAACATCACTTGGATGAATCCCTTTCTCTTGCGAGATTGAGTGGATTAATTTCTTCTTAGTCGTAGTACACGAATCGTTTTTCATTTCAATTTTTTCTTTCTTCTGCAAGTTAGCCATTGATACCCCGTTTTTTCTTAAGACAATGAGACAAGAGCCATTTTCATCAACCCTTCAATTTTCATCAAGGCTTTTCAACACGTATGAGGACTTTGTTTTTCTTACCCATTGACAGCAGCAAGAGAGCACCCTCTATTAGATGCTCCTGTGAAAGGGTACATTGTTCATCGGTCACTCGTTCGTTATTCACGGAAACACCCCCATTTTGGATTAATCGGCGCGCTTCCCCTTTGCTGTTTTGTACACCAATGTTTACCATGAGATCAATGAGCTTTACTCCCACAATTTGGATGGCTTTTAACGAAAAGTTAGGAATATCACTCGCAATATCGTTCAATGTTTCAACGTTGAGTTCTGTTTTACCCCCTGGCGCGGCAGCTTCAGTTGCGCGTAGGGCTGCATTGACCCCATTTTCTCCATGAATAATTCTTGTGACTTCTTCTGCCAATTTCCTCTGAGCCGTATTGGGAACATAATCTGAGGCTTTCATCTGCTTCTCGTAATGGCGGATTTCCTCCATTTCCATAAAGGTCAGAAGGCGCATAAACGTGATGACGTCTGCGTCTGCAGAACGGAAAAGGTACTGATAAAATTCATAAGGGGATAATTTTTCAGGAGAAAGCCAGATCGCACCTTTTTCAGATTTTCCAAATTTTTGCCCATCAGAGCGCACTAGCAAGGGGAAAGTGATCCCATAGCCTGATTCCCCCGTGAGCTTGCGTATGAGTTCTGTTCCGGCTGTGATATTGCCCCATTGATCACTTCCACCTAATTGCACCGTCACCCCATGATTCTGGAAGAGGTAGAGGAAATCGTAGGCTTGAAGAATTTGATAGGTGAATTCGGTATAACTTATACCCTCTTCTGAAGTCATTCGCCCTTTAACGCTATCTTTGGCCAACATAGGGCCGACTCTGAAATGCTTCCCAACATCACGCAAGAAGTCAATGAGGGAGAATTGCTTGAACCAATCGTAGTTGTTTAGAATAACCGGAGCTTTTTCGCCCTGTGAGAGTACTGTCTTTAGGTTTTCACGGATTCCAATTAAATTTCGTTCAATGGTTGGCTGATCGAGCAATTGCCTTTCTGAAGTCTTTCCAGAGGGATCGCCGATCATTCCTGTAGCCCCACCGACAATGGCAACAGGTGTATGTCCGCACCGTTGAAACCAAGCTAGACCCATGATTGCGACCATGTTCCCAATGTGTAGACTGTCGCTGGTGGGGTCAAAGCCACAATAGACTTTGTTAGGCGAGTCCATTTTTTTTACCAATTCTTCATTGGTCATGGCATCAATGAAGCCTCGTTCTTTGAGAATCTGTATCACGTTCATTGCTCAACCTACCATTTGGGTCAAATTTTACGTGCCGTGCCCGTGTGCGTGCCCGTGCCCGAATAGTTGGTCCTTTCCTTATAGCCCTTATTTTGGAAAAGGAAAAGGCCAATTATTCGGGCACGGGCACGCACACGGGCACGGGCACGATTTTTTTTGGCGCCGAATTCTACAGCAATATATCTACCAGCTGATGATCGGGGTTTTGTTTGCTGGCATATTGCTTTTCCCACTGGCTTCCAAAGAGTACCATAGGTCTATTTAATCGATCAATCACAACAAGCGCATTCGACGTCTTTTGGAAAGTCGCCGCATTGCCAACAAGCCATGCACTGCATTGATAGGGCAACGGAGCCAACAGTGTTTCTACTCCATATTCATCCCGTAAGCGGTATTGCATCACTTCAAATTGCAATTGACCAACAGCTGCAAAGATCGTATCTTTACTCATATCATAAGTATATAATAGCTGTATAGCACCCTCCTCGGTCAATTGGATCACCCCTTTATCAAAAGCTTTCCGTTTACCAATATCCTTGGGAGATACCTTTGCAAAAATTTCAGGTTGAAATTGGGGAAGAGGTTTGTAATTAAATCCCCCTGTCATCGATATCGTGTCCCCAACTGAAAAGACCCCTGGATTGATCACGCCAACGATGTCTCCAGCATAGGCAGTATCGAGGGTTGTCCGTTCCCCTGCAACCATGCCATGGGGACGAGATAGGCGCACATCCCGTTTTAAACGATGGTGCTTCACGACGAGATCCCTTTCGAATTTGCCTGTACACACTTTAAGAAAGGCCATGCTATCGCGATGTCTTTTGTCCATATTTGCTTGAATCTTAAAAACATACGCGCTAAATGGCGTTGTCACAGGATCCAAGAGGATTTCACTTCCATCGGTGCGGGTAACAGTTCTTGGCTGGGGACTTGGAGCTGTGTGAATAAAGGCATCAAAAAATGGCTCGACTCCAAAGTTTGTGAGAGCTGATGCAAAGAATACCGGTGTGACGCGCCCTGCTAAAAAGTCTTCCTGCTCGTAAGGGTTGCCAGCTAATTCAAGGAGTTCAAGTTCCTGTTTCAAACGACTGATTTCGGATGGGTTGATTACATTGCGTGCTTCCAGGTCTTCTAGAGCGCAGCGGGAGATGTCGGCTTTCTGGGCTCCCCCTATCGAAGTTTTTGTGAAGAGGAGACACTCGCGAGAAGGCCGGTCATAAACCCCTGCAAACTCCCGTCCAGTACCGATAGGCCAATTGATGGCGCTAGAATGGATTTGCAAGACATCTTCCACTTCACTCATCAAATCGAGGGGTTCTCGTCCCGGCATATCCATTTTATTGATGAATGTCAAAACGGGAATATTTCTTAATCGACAAACTTCAAAAAGCTTTCTAGTCTGCTTTTCAACCCCTTTCCCTGCGTCAATGACCATGATGGCGCAGTCTGCAGCCGTGAGTGTTCGATAGGTATCTTCAGAGAAGTCTTCGTGGCCTGGTGTGTCGAGGACATTAATGATGACGTCTTTATAGGTGAATTGCATGGCTGATGCGGTGATAGAAATGCCGCGCTCTTGCTCCATGGCCATCCAATCGGAAGCGGCAGCCTTGCGTCCTTTGCGGCCTCTCACCATGCCTGCAGCGTGGATCATTCCGGAATAGAGCAGAAGTTTTTCTGTTAGGGTGGTTTTTCCAGCATCAGGATGGCTGATGATAGCAAAGGTGCGACGCTTTGCGATGTTTTTGCGCAGTTCCGATTCTGTGATAGCATCCATAAGAGTACCGTTTGTGTAATTATTTTTCATGCCCGATCCCCATCGTGAACGCGCCCGCGCCCGCTGCCCGATCTTCTCGTGAACACGCCAAGCCAGAGACCCCTTCGTGAACGCGCCCGCGCCTGCGCCCGTTGCCCGATCTTCACGAGAACACGCCAAGCCCGAGCCCCCTTCGTGAACGCGCCCGAGCCCGCGCCCGCTGCCCGAACTTTTCTTGAATAGGTCTGAGTCTGAAATA
>JABDBC010000049.1 GCA_013288825.1 Chlamydiota bacterium | reverse complement strand
TCATTCCCAATATGGGGGATAATAAAAAATTGGAGACTGACTTATGAAAAAAGAAAGAACACGTGATGAGGAACTAGCTGATACCAAGGTGGAAATAGGTTTTGGCAGTGTCTACGCTGATCTTGGGTTCGAAAATCATGAAGAGATGGTTACAAAAGCTAACCTCGTCATGGAAATAAGTAAAGCGATCAAAAAGAGAAGGCTCACACAAACACAAGCTGCTGAAGTATTTGGCATTTCTCAACCAAAATTGTCTGGGCTTTTAAACGGACATTTCAGAGGTTATTCAGTCGAACGATTAATACGTTTTCTTAATGACATTGGGCAAGATGTAGATATTGTTGTTAAGTCCAAACCTCGCAATCGCAAAGCTCGTGTATGCGTTTATCATTCTACTGGTGAAAGCCATTCCAGTATTCCTATGGCAGCGAAAGGGTGTTAATTCATTTTCCGACTTAACACATCCATTAAATATTCGAGGAACAATTTTGTGAATTCACGAATTAAGAAGTTTCTGTCTTATTATAAGCCCTATTTGGGATTGTTTTGTGCCGATATGGCCTGTGCATTTATGGTATCGGCGATTACATTGGCTATCCCGCTATGCATACGATACATCACCAAAAATTTGCTCGAGAGTGGTGCCCCAGATGCGCTCAACCAAATCTATATGATGGGTGGCGTCATGCTAGTGTTGGTTATCCTTTATACCGCATGCCATGCATTTATTGATTATCAGGGGCATATGATGGGTGCACTGATGGAAGGTGACATGCGCAATGAATTATTCGATCATTACCACAAACTATCATTCAATTTTTATGACGAACAGAAAACGGGCCAGCTAATGACACGGATCACCAACGATTCGTATGATCTTGCTGAATTATATCACCATGGCCCTGAGGATATCGTCATCTCATTACTGAACTTTATCGGTGCGTTTGTCATTTTAATTAGCATCAACGTTAAGCTCGCCCTAATTGCTCTCCTATTTTTGCCAATCATGGGTATGTATGGGTATTATTTTAGTAAGAAAATGCACATTGCCTTAAGAAAAAGCAAAGATAGAATCGGCGATATTAACGCGCAAGTTGAAGATACACTTTCAGGAATCAGAGTTGTAAAGTCATTTACAAACGAGGAAATTGAAAAACAGAAGTTTGCTTATGAAAACGCTCGTTTTGTCGATAGCAGAAGAGAAACTTATAAAAGCGAAGCATATTTTTATGAAGGATTGATTATGCTTACGCAACTCATGACTGTTGCTGTAGTCATCTTTGGTGCTGTCAACATTATCAGGGGGTCTTTAGATATAGCCGATTTACTAACATTTTTACTCTATATCGGCATATTAATCGAACCAATACAGAGGTTGGGTAATTTTACCAGGCTATACCAGGAAGGCATTGCTGGTTTTAACAGGTTTATGGAGGCATTAGAGGTAAAGCCAGATATACAAGACGCTGCTGATGCCATCGAGCTCAAGCATACCCAAGGAAATGTAGAATTTAAAAACGTAAGTTTCAAGTATAGAGAAGACTACGATCATGTCCTAAAAAATATATCTCTGAATGTAAGAGTCGGAGAATATGTTGCCTTGGTGGGACCTTCAGGAGCTGGAAAAACAACCCTATGCTCTTTAATTCCTCGATTTTATGACGTAAGCGCAGGGGAAATACTGATTGATGGTCAGGATATTAGAAGGATTAGTTTGCACTCGCTAAGAAGAAATATAGGCGTTGTCCAGCAAGATGTATACCTATTTGCTGGAACAGTTTCAGACAATATCCGCTATGGTAAACTTGATGCAAGCGAGGAAGAAATCATTGCGGCAGCCAAAAAGGCCAATGCGCATGATTTCATAATGGCGTTACCAAATGGCTATGCTACAGATATTGGACAACGTGGCGTAAAACTATCAGGAGGGCAAAAGCAGAGGCTGAGTGTGGCACGCGTTTTCTTGAAAGATCCCCCGATAATTATTTTTGATGAAGCGACGAGCTCGCTGGATAATGAAAGTGAAAAGGCCGTTCAGGATTCATTGGAGAGGTTAACCGTCAATCGCACAACACTTGTCATTGCTCATCGCTTGTCAACTGTCAGACATGCTCAGAGGATTATTGTACTAACCGACAATGGAATTGATGAACAAGGAACACATGAAGAATTAATCGCCTTGAATGGCACCTACGCGAATTTATACAACATGCAATTAAGAATATAGCTGCTGGGTAAGAGAGGCCTTAAAAAATTGATAATGGCTTGTGCCGGCCCTCCGGGACGGGATTAATGGTTGGTGCTTTCCCAGGCTTCGCTTACCCCTCCGGGGAGCTTCAGCCTGGGCTATTACGTCAACAGCCCTCCGGGCAGTGTGAGAAAGTGAGTTTCAAACAAAAGCTTCCGCATACAGCCCGGAGGGCCTGTTCACGTAATAGCCCAGGCTGAAGCTCCCCGGAGGGGTAAGCGAAGCCTGGGAATAACGTCAACCTTCAATTCCGTCCCGCAGGGCCCGCACAAACCTGAAGTTTATGCCCTTGGCATCAACCGATTTGAATATTTCATCTTCATATGAAGTGTCTTGGGTTAATATCATGGGCTTTTCTTAAAGTTTGAGATATATGACATTTCTTTATTCCAGAACTTCTTGCAATTCATATTGTATCTCATTTTCATTTAATAAGGCGTGGACCTCGTCAATGAAATGCTGAGTGTTTTTGATTTTCTTGAGTAAAGCGTCAAGTTGTTCATACCCGCTAGTGAAAGCAAAATCTGATTTCTGCCATTCGAAATTTTTCAGGTCGAGACAGTTTGTTCGAATCCATAATGCTGATGCTGTCTTAAGAGTAGTAATCAAATCAGCGACTGCTATGTCAGGTGTAATTTTTATAATCAATTGGATGTGATCATTAAATATTTGACCACCGATAAGGTGACAATCGTAGGATAATGCGACTTCATAAATATGCAGCCAGAGGTTCTTAATAATAGAGGATGAAATGACCGGACGTTGATTCTTTGTTGACCACAAAAAATGAATGTACATTTCGTGATAAATTTCGTTTTCATCATAATCTTCCATCGACAACTCCTTTTCTTATTTATGATAAATAGAGCCTAAGACTAATCCTCCACCTAGACCCTCCCCAATGCCGCTTATCAGCCAGCTCAAACCAAGTTTTGCCGGCACAGGTAACCACAAGTACCATGAGGCTGTGAGAATTCCACCAAATACGCCAAAAAAGAGACCAAAAAGTAAGCCGTTTTTAATGCCACCCTCTTTGTAAAGTTGAGCAAAAACAAAGGCTGTCCAAGCTGATAAAGCTAATTGAAAACACAATGCTAGAGGCATATTCGCCTCCATCTCTGCAAAGTCCCGCCATACACTTGCAGTTGCCTCATATATCCCAATGAGCAAGAAATCATGTACTAGCATTTCATACAAAACAATAAAAATAAAGAGAGCAAAGGTCGAGGCTAAATATCGTGGGAAATTCATCACTCCTCCAATAGGGTAAAGTACGAAGGTCATAGCTGTAATTCTGCAATTTGCAAGCAAAAAAAACCATCAAAAAATTAAATTACCTTAAAATTGCGGATCTGATCCCTTATCGTGTGTGTGAGATTTCACAGCCGGGACTGCTTAAGTTAAAACCTTTGATTTTTATTTAGTTTCAACATATGTAAAGAACAAGTTGAATAATCACTATTTTAATGAAGGTGTTCTTATGGCAAAAATGCGCGTTGTCCAAGTAAGTAAACCCAACGGACCTTTTGAACTGGTTGAAAGAGAGATTCCAAAACCGAGTGCTGGAACGGTGAGGATAAAAATACAAGCCTGTGGAATATGCCACAGTGATTCTATTGTAAAAGAGGGGCTTTTTCCAAATATCCAATACCCCAGAATTCCGGGTCACGAAATAGCTGGGGTCATTGATGCGCTTGGAGACGGCGTTACCGACTGGTCAGTGGGTCAAAGAGTGGGTGTGGGTTGGTATGGAGGCCACTGCAACTCATGTGACGCCTGCCGACGTGGTGAATTTATTTTGTGTATCAGAGGCAAAATCCCTGGAATAACTCAGGATGGGGGTTATGCAGAATATATGATAGCGTCAAAAGAAGCACTGGCACTAATACCAGAAGAACTTTCGGCAATTGAAGCTGCACCTCTTCTTTGTGCAGGAATTACGACTTTCAATGCTCTCAGAAACAGTTGTGCACGTGCAGGTGACACTGTAGCAGTATTAGGGATTGGAGGATTGGGACATTTAGGCATTCAATTTTGTGCAAAAATGGGTTTTAATACGATAGCGATTGCTCGAGGAAAGGACAAAGAAGCTTTAGCCAAAAAATTGGGCGCTAAACATTACATAGATAGTCAATCAGGCGATGTTGCAAAATCTCTACAGCAGTTTGGTGGAGCAAAGGTCATTTTATCCACAGTGACTAATAATGATGCTGTCAGTAAGGTTGTAGGGGGACTTGGTATTGATGGACAGTTAATTCTTGTGGGTATTCCGTTTGAACCCATTCAAATTCAAGCATTATCGTTGATTGGAGGCAATCGTTCAATAAAAGGATGGGCTTCAGGCACGGCTATTGACTCACAGGACACTATGAACTTCAGCGCATTAACTAACGTAAGGTCAATAAATCAGACTTTTCCATTAGAGAAAGTTGATGAAGCATATCAGTTAATGATGAGCGGTAAGGCACGTTTTAGAGTGGTCTTGCTAATTGAAAAGGGAAAGTAAAAAGTAATCTAATGGACATGGACGATAATGGACTGTAATGGACCGTAGTGGACTATAATGGACGGTACAGTCAAACGAATTTGACGCAGAGTCCTCGTCTCTGCGTTAAACTATATTTCGCATTCAAATTGATTGAAAGCTTCTTGTAACTCGTTAATGAATCTTGCAACATGGTATCCATCACAAACAGCATGATGAACCTGGATAGACATTGGAAGCCATGTGCGATCATTTTGGTCGAAATATTTTCCTGTTGTAAATATAGGCAAAAGATAGTTGTTTATTTTAGGCAAGTTCAAATTAAATCCTGTGAAGCTTACCCAAGGAATGCTTGAAATTGTGAATATGTTAGGTGGAGTATTAGGTTTTGCGGAAAATTGTTTCACATCGCCATATTTTTGGGTGTCTTTTACATAATTATTATAAAATTCTGAAAATAAAACATCATATTCTGTCCAAATATTTGTAAATATCTCATTGTCCTTATGAAAAATAGTATAAGCAGGATGCATGAAATCATACACGCCTACATTACCATTTTCGTCTATGGCAGTGCGAAACTCCTCTTGTCTATTAACAATTTTCGATAATAAATAAATCGTAGCGGGATATAACTTAATACCATTCTTCTTTATTGTATCCAAAAGGATGGTGATATCCAGATTGAGCGTCATGCTATAAGTACAGGGTACAGTATTTAGATAATAATCAAAATACTCCTTACGACTCCATAGTGAAACATCTATTAACTCAAATTTCATTTCTTATCCCTGGTTATTGAACTAGTTGGTATGATGAACGATAACAGTATCGTCCATTACCGTCCATAATTGTTGGTCTTTGTGTTTTTTTTTCTATTTTTTTTGCATTCAAGTACGTGAATTCGTATATTTTCAGTGGCGGCACAGTTGATCGTCTGAATACATACCAAGAGCTCAAAGATTCAATATGAAACAACTACTCACCATATTTCTCCTAATTTTAAATGTTACATTAAATGCTTATGAATATGAAGTCGCTGTTTGCGCAATTTTTAAAAATTGCAAGCCTTATTTAAGAGAATGGATAGAATTCCATCGTCTTATAGGTGTAGAACATTTTTATCTTTACAACAACACCAGTACTGATCATCCAGAAGATGTTTTATTGACCTATGTTGAACAAGGCATTGTGACTCTGATCGATTGGCCTAATCAAAGAGAAGCAGAATGGAAGAAAGTGCCAGATTCCAGGTATGCGTGGGTGTATACAACTCAAGTGGCCGCTTACAATCACTGCAAAAATTTAGCGTTGGGAAAAGCCAAATGGTTGGCCGTTATTGATACCGATGAATTTATCGTGCCAATGCACTCTGAATCGCTAATTCCATTTTTACGTAAACATGAACATGATGCAGGTCTCTCCATCTATTGGCAGGTCTATGGAACTTCAGGCGTTTATGATATTCCCTTCAATAAGTTAATGATCGAGTTACTTACTTTAAAAGCGTTTCCTGATGATTATATTAATCTAACAACAAAAGTTATTGTAAAACCTGAATACCTCAATTATTTTGCCAACTCTCCGCATTGGTGTTATTATTTACATCAAGGCAGGAGCTACCAGTGTTCCAACACCGAAATGAGAATTAATCATTATATTAACCGTACATGCAAATTTTTATTAGAAGAGAAATGGAAGCAAAAAGGAGACATGGATAATACGAAGTCCTTCCAAGCGAAAGCTCAGGCAGCCATCAATCAATGGAATGAAGTTGAAGATTTGACGATGGAAAGATTCACGGCTCAATTGCGCATCAGGATGGGATTTGAGTAAAATTTTTACTAGTTAGTAGGTTTTAATTGCATATTAAGTAAAAGTCCAGTATAGTTTAACTTTATATGTATAAACTAAACTATTAGTTAGTAGGATCATTTATGCCAGAAGCTGCGAATCCTATACTTGGTCCAGCGATTTTCACACCGCTCTCATATTTGAGAAACACCCCACGTATCAAAAATCTTTCTTGCGAAGCTCAGATTTGGAATTTCACTAAATCGCAAATACTTAGTCGCATCATTATATTATTTACCATCATCTTTGGAACAGCTGAAGGGCTCGTTCATCTTATTAAGGCAACGTGGTCAACTGGCAGACGGTGTGTTTGCCTTGCAAATGCATTCAACAGCTTTAAAATTGGAGTGATTGGCTCTTTCATTGGGGTTTTTTGGCCAGGAGTACTCGACAAGCACCTAACTTTTAAAAAACCAGTGGAAAAATCCCATTCTAACCCGATATCCAAGGCGTTAGCCACTCATGATAACCCTTGTAGTGGTGGGGAAGTCAATGGAATTTATATTACGGCGAATGAAACTGGATTAGAAGGAACACGTAAATTTCTCGAAGGACATCCTCGACACGGAGATTCACAAACAATCCATATAGGATGTGCAGGCTGGCATAATTTTGATATTATGTGCGAAAGAGGATCTAGCTATGGACTGATTGTTGATTTTAATCCAGAAAATGCCAAATTCATTGAAAAAACTATTGAGTCAATAAAAAGTTCTAGTGATAAAAAAATGTTTTTAGAAAATATGATCAAGTATCTTCTCACACTCAAGGAAGAAAAAAGAAAAGCATATTTTCACTGGGATCTGCAAGGAAAATCACTGATAGACAGAGTAACTGCAGAACTAGTAAGGGAGGGAAGCTGGCTTAATACAGATAAAGCTTATAAGCATATTAAAAAACTAGTTTCCGAAGACCGTCTTATTGCTATTACTGAAGATATAACACATTCTGAAAAATTTTCGAGTATTAGAAAAGTCCTCAATGAAAATAATATTGTCATCGACACACTTTATTTAAGCAATATATGTAATTTTATGCGCTCTGAAACCAGAGAAAGTGCAATCGTAAAATCAATTAAACATGTACTTAATGATGATACAGTGTTCATAAGTTGTCCTAAGCGCAAAGATGGAACAAATGGCCCGCATCAAAAAGCCATGTTAGGAAGAGAAGTGCTGGAAGAAACTTTTAATACTAACACATTATTTCAAGATAGCGCTTAATGGACGATAATGGACATGGACGGTAATGGACCATAATGGACGGTAATGGACCATAATGGACGATACGCAATTGTCCATTACGGTCCATTACCGTCCATTATGGTCCATTACCGTCCATGTCCATTATGTCCATTTCTATTACAGCCCACTACAGTCCATGTCCATTAGCAAAAGCATATCATAGAATGGGTATTTTTAGCTGGAAAAAATTTGAGCATCGGTCTAAAGTCGGAGGCATAAAAAGATGATCAAAGGAATCACATCATGACACATCCACCAATCATTGATTTTCAAAAGATTAAAAGCCCTTTTAAGCGGGTTCATAATGAGTGCGGTGAATATATTGTCACTCCTGAAGTAGAAGAGGGCTATGAATGGATCTTTGAAGATGGCGTACGTGCTGTTGACAAGCTACATGGCACGAATATTTGTGTGTCATTTAAGGATGGTCGAGTTATTGCTGTCGATAATCGTACGACGAGGATCTTGCAAGAGCCGATAGAAATTCATGCAAAAAACGAGGGCAAAAAAAGTCGTTTTCTCTTAGGCATCCTGCACTCAGCCGAAAGAGGGTGGCTTGAAACATTTGTTGATGAACGTGTATTTGGAGAGCTGATTGGTCCTGAAATTAATACCAATCTGCACGAAGCGCATCATCCGCTTTTCGTGCCCTTTAGTTACTTATATGAAAGATGTCACTGGAAATCGTGGATCAATAACAAATATCCAAAGACCTTCACATCGATCAGCGACTGGTTTAAAACCTTAAACAGCCTTTTTACGGAACGAGTATATAAAAAACAGGTTTTGGCTGAAGGGCTTGTTTTCTGTCATCCAGATGGTCGTATGGCCAAACTTCGAAGGGATATGTTTGATTGGTATGAAGGCCCACGACACGGAGACTAGTTTGAAACACTCTTATGTGGGAAAAATTCTCCACGGGACAGGAGGGAAGGAGCCTCAATTTAACGGGTACAATTTATCAGCCCCGTATCCAAAAAGAATTCTAGACATTTGCCTAATTTAATTTTTGAGAGCGAAGTAAATACGCGCGCTTAATGGTAAACTTGAATTTATCAGAAAGTTCGTCTGCACGAAGTTCCTTAAAGCCTCCATTAACTATAGTTTCTAAACCTAAAAGATATGAAACTACTGGATCATCTTTATCAAGAATAACAATACGAGAAAGCTGAACAAGTTCTCCCTCACTCAGTGATTCTTGAAGTTTCGATGAAATAATTTTGTATGACTGCATCTTAGTAGGATTTAGCCATGCTGCAGAGATGATTAAATCCCATTTATCTAGATCACCGTCTCTTAAAAATAATGCACAGATCAAAAGAGGACCATGTTCTTCTTCTAAATCTTTAATTATTGATTTAAGTTTTCCAATCATCTCATTCATAACAGCTTACTCAATATGGTTTCTGTTGCTTCAATCATCAATTTTACGTCTTGAGGAGTTTGTTTTATAGAGGAATAGCGAATTTCAGAGTCCCATTTCATGAGAATAGACCATTCTGCAATAAAAGCGTTTTTTTGTTTTTCTGTGCCAGAATAATGGAGTAAATCCTCAAATTTATGTGTTTTAAATGATTTATGCTTCTCAGAGCCCTTTCCACTTACAGGATACTCGTCCCAATCCAATGTTTTGCATATTTTGTATTTTAATCCCATTTCTACAGCATAGCCACAAATATAAAAAGCACCATCACAACGCCCAGCAGCATATAGCGCTTTGGCATCTGCCATTCTTTCATTACTGAGTTCTTTTAATTGTTCAGGGGTTAAGTTGTCCACAGATATATTTGCAAACCCTTTTTCATTGATGATAGTGCTTTTATCATATGGATTTTTCATTTATGGCGTTAGACTTTTTTTGTTAGATCGTTTATAAGTCAATTGATTGTAGTGCTTTGCGCCATCGTACTCCAGTTTTTTGCAGCCTAATGCGTAAAATTTGCGCAAAAATACAAAAATCTTGAAATATTACCCGAATTGACTTATTTTGAGCCTTGCCGAAATTTTATTAAAAAATCTAGACCATTTGTTATATGCCCTCAAACCCTTATGTCGATAGGAATATGATGAAAATTTGCAAATTTCTGATCCTTCTAATGGCCTGGAGCGCTGTCGTTTGGGCTGACAATCAAACAGATACAATTAGCCGAGTGCATTCTGATAAGTCATTGCCATTTCGTGTGAGACTCAAAAAGACTCACTACAAACTGCCAAATGGAATCCAATCTTATATACACGCCGAATACCACAACAAATGGCTAATTATCACCGGAAGAATTGGTGGTCTTCATGGATTTGTAACTGACAGCGAAGATAATTTTCCTACTAAAGAACAGAACACGACTGTTTACGTCGTAGACCCTGTAAATAAAATCACCTTCTCGCGTTCATTAAAAGATCCAACTTCAGGCCTGACGCAAGAGCAAGTGGACCTGCTCTCTGTCACAGCTGCTCAGGGGTATCGACATGATGACACATTATATATCACAGGAGGCTACGGGCTTAATTCAGCCACCGGCGGTCTTGATACAAAAAATGCTCTGACAGCCATTAATATTCCAGGGTTGATCAGTTGGGTAATAGAGCCATCCCCTGGTGAAACTGCAGCTCAGCATATTCGTCAAATTTTTGATGACATATTTAAGGTAACCGGTGGATATATGAATCAAGCCGGGGAAAATCCAACTTTGCTGATTATGGGACATGAGTTTAATGGATTCTATAGTGACCCCATACAAATACCACCGGTATTTCAACAGTATACAGAACAGGTTCGCCGTTTCTATATTAATGATGATGGAGTGAATCTTTCAATTACTCCTATAAGTTCATTGCCTGCAATTCCCGATCCCAACTACCGTCGAAGAGATTTAAACGTTGCACCTGTGATAAGCAAGGTGGATGACCAATTAAAGCGCAGTTTTGTGGCCCTTTCCGGCGTGTTTACACTCACTGACGGAGTTTGGACTGTTCCAGTAGAAGTGGCTGGAGATGGAACTCCTTTCATGGCAGATCCGACCCTTCCATCTACTTTTAAGCAGGGAATGAACAACTATGACTGCGCGTCTTTTGGAATGTTTTCTGAAAAAACTGGATCTATGTACATCGTTTTATTAGGCGGCATGAGTTTTGGCTTCTTTGAAGAAACAAAAGAAGGCTTACAATTCAAGACAGATAGCGAAATTCCTTTTATAAGTCAGACAACAACAATTAAGATCGATAAATCAGGAAATTATACTCAGCACCTGATGCGCCATGGCGGATTCCCCGAAATTCGTTCTCAGAAATTCAGTCCAGTTAATAGTATTCTTTGTGGATTCCCCAAACCTCAGATCAAACAAGGCAATCCTCTTCTTTTGGGTTCGGAGTCTGAAGTATTCTTGCTTCATAAGGTTCCTAAGTATGATAACGAGGTTCTTAAGCTGGATAAAATCAAGAAGCCGACTGTTATTGGATATGTTTTGGGGGGCATTGCAAGCACATTGCCGAACACAAATACACAGGCTGATTCTTTTCCCTCACCTTACATCTTTAAGGTGATTGTAGAACCTGTGCCTGTACCTGGTTGTGGTTGCAAATAAGACGATTGTCCTGAGACCTAACAATTGAGGAAATTCACGCTTTAAGGAAGAGGGAGCGTCTAAGCTTCTTTACAACCATCTGTGTGTGCTCCAAATACTTTGTATCTGCATTGTGCGGCCCTTTTAAATAAGGCAATTCTGGTATCAACCGCCTGTGCACCATTAGAATCAAATTCTATGGCTATTTTGGGATATGTATTTTGAACGGCTTCATTATGGATAACATCTCCAATAAGAAGGAGCTGTTGATCTAATAGAAAAACCGTATGACCTGCAGTATGGCCAGGTGCGTGAATTGCTTTTATCCCTGGAAATATCTCTTTTTCGCCATCAGCAGCAAATTCAAATTTGTTCAAACGATCTCCTAATCCAGACAGATAATCGTTATCATCTATTTCAGATTCATTAGAAGACACATGTATCCTAGCATTTGGAAATCTTTCTACCCCTCCAGCATGGTCATAATGTAGATGTGTGATCAACACATCTGTGATTTGATCTGGATGAAATCCTCGGACTTTAAGTTGTGTCACTAAATTTCCCGCTGTTTCGGAATGCCGTCCACATCCTGTATCGATTAAGACTAATCTTTTATCGACCTTTGATATAGCAAGAAAAGCCCTTACTTTCGTTTTAACGTTTAGATCGCTTCCATGTGACTTTATCGAAGAAGATTGAAGGCATTCGGTCACTTGTTGTTCGGTCAGACGCGGGAGATTTTCTTTCTTTTGACAAAATAGGGTTTTGAGAGGGAGATCAAGGTGTCCATCAAGTAAAGGATGTACTGTCCAGTTATCAAGCTCCAGAATTTCTTTTGTTGTTACTAGAGGAGTTACATAAAGATACACCTTTTTATTATACCAAAAACTAGTAACCCATTCTCTTGAAAGTCGAGGTATTAAAATAATGCCTAACGTAATCACTGTAAGAAAAATGACGAATAATCGTCTACAGAGAAGTAAACAACAGTTATATGTATATACTTTCTCTGAGATTACTGAATAGTTCGATCCTTGCCATTGAACTGTTCTTTGTGGAGGAACTAAACTTTCCTGCGCTTTAATGGTATCAAATGTAGATAGATCAAAAAAAACTTTAGGCTTATTTGTAAAAATACTACCACACATAGATCTAAATTTCCTTTCGATAAACTATTTTATATTAACAAAACAAAGTACATAATTGCAATATGTTTAAATAAAATAGATGAGAATTTAGAAAATGAACTGGGTGGATGATAATGGACATGGACAGTAATGGACCATAATAGACGATAAGTTGGCTATTGGTTTAACTTCGTCCAGAAGATAGCTTTAACGAAACTAATAATTCCCTCTGCGTCAAGAAGGGACAAGGGACATAAAGGACCTAAAGGACAGGTGCAGCAAATGTCCTTTGTCCTTTAAAGTCCCTTACGTCCCTTATGTCCTTTACGTCCCTTGTCCCTTCTTGTCGGAGAGACGCAGAGGGAATTATTAGTCATTAAAGGCCATCTTTTGTACGAAGTTAAACTAATAGAATTTTTGACTGGAAAAGTTTGATCATTCCCTTTAATTTGATGAAAAAGGAATTACACATGCTTTCATTTAATGCTAACAAATGGTTTTTGACTGTGTTGAATTGCATCACATTTACTGCGCTACTGGCGATGATGGTCTCGTCACCAGCTTTTGGAAGCAGCATCGTGTCACATAAATGTCTTGATCGCCAAGAAGTATATGGCAGAACGACTACAATTTTTCATGGATCGGCTGTAGAACCCACTATTGCAGTTAATCCGAAACACAACAAACATATAGTGGCAGCATGGCAGCAGGATCGAATTTCTAATGGTGGAGCATTAAACGCGGGCATTTCATATAGCACCAATGGGGGCAAAACATGGCATAAAAGCAAAGTTCCTTTCCAAATCTGTAAATGTGGAATAAATCAACGATCCGGTGATGAGTGGTTGAGTTATGCTGCAGATGGAAGCAGGCTTTATCTTTGTGCTTCGGTTCTCAATGCAACCCAAGAAGCTGGGACCGAAAATCAATTTGGAGTTGTAGTTACAATTTCAACAGATGATGGCGCAACTTGGACTGCGCCTCGCTACTTATTCTCCAGCATGGAATTTATATCCGATCCGACCCAGCAGTTTGCCAATTCCGACAAGACTTCCATAACGGCCGATCCCAATAATTCTAAGCGTGCAATTGCCGTTTGGGCTACGTTCAATCCAAGCACTTCATTTCATGGAAATGCCCAGGGTAGTTATACAGAAGATGGTGGAATAAGCTGGTCATCCGTACAACAGATCTACGATCCTTTCCCAGATCTTACACAGACTGGCTTAAGTAATGGAATTCAAAATGACAATCACGCAAGTAATAATGTCGTTGTCATACTACCAAAGAGATGCAAAAAAAAGCGCCGTTTGAGTGGGGATTGGCTGAATTTTACTGTAAGAGTATATGCGAGGCCGAATGCGACGGATAACCAATTTACAAACGATACTTTTCCTTTGCAATATACCCTTACTGATATTGCTGTGGTACGTTCAAAAAATCATGGAAAAAATTGGAAGCCTGAAGCAACAATAGTTGTACCGTCTTTTGTTAATAACCTGATCTTTACAGGAGGATATACATACGATAGTTCTGGGAATATTACAGGAGGTGTTGGTACTTTGATGCGCAATGATCAAACGGTTCCTTCCTATAACGTCAATTCTACAAACGGCTTTTTGTATGTAGCATACCAAACAAGTGACTTTAGATCTGACCAGTTGCAACAAATCGGAATCGTGACCTCACGAGATGGCGGCGACACATGGTCAAGAGGTGCTCAAGTAAGTCGCACACCTAGAAAAGCTGCAAACCCGCAAGCTTTCGGTCCTTTTGTAGCAATTACGAAAAATGGACGCGTAGGAGTTCTTTATTTTGACTTTCGTAATGATGATAAATCAGATCCAAGCAATACTAAGATGGACGCTTGGCTTGCAATTTACCAGGAGGTAAAGGATCCCCATGGAGGAAGTACTGGAATAGGTTTGGACTTTGTGAAAGAAATACGCTTATCTGAAAAGTCTTACATAGCTCAAAATGGCCCACTTACTACCCAGGGATTGATGACAGATGGGGATTATCAATTTCTTACTGCACAAAGAGATAATTTTTATGCAGTTTACACCAAATCATTCAAGGGACCTTTTACACCACCAACGATATTCTTTTCAGATCCAGTCCATAATGCGACAGTACTACTTGATAATAACTACCGTACAGCGCCGTTTGTGAGCATTATTCAGAATAAGAAAAAAGGGGCATCTCTTATCTCAACCACGCTCTTGAAATGACAGCAATTGTCTCCTCATGTAATTCTTCATTACAGTTCACTACGATGGACTTTTTTTCAAGTTTGCGTAAAAAAACAACTCTATGTATAGTGGTCACTGTTATTTAAAAAATCTAGCTCTAATAAACCACAACCATATGAACATATATGTTAAGAAATATTATTTTTACAATAGTCTCTTTTAAACTTCTAGTTGGCTCATTGCTCGCTCAACTACCTGATCCGTTGCCTGAACAATTTACTGTCACACAGAGATGGTTTTCATTAACGTCCGATTTTGATATCGAGACCGAAGAGTATAAGTTTGGTTACATTCATCGCAAATTTCTTTCTTGGACAGTCCAATATGAATTTTACGACATTTATGATCAATTAGAAGCTAGAGCCAAAGCTCGTTGGCTTTCCTGGGGTGCCATATTCGATGTGACGGACGCCACAAACAATCTTCTTGGAACTGTTGAAGAAAGAATATTTAGCTGGTTCCCCTCGTTTGATATTATTTCACCGACCGGGCAAAAACTCGCTGTCGCTAAACTGAATTTCTGGGGAAATTCCTATACTTTAAGAGATCCCGTGACTGATTTTCCCATCGCAACCCTCTATCGTCCTATCTTTCGCTGGAAAGATAACTGGGTTGTCACAATTGAAAATCCCACTTTATTCTATCAAAAGGAGATAGATCCTCGCCTCTTCATTATCGTCATGGCATTCCAATCTGACAGGGAAATGTGGGACAGTCTAGAAACGACAGCCTCGATCAATTCTTCGGTTAATAGAACCTCAAATGTAAAGAAAAAGATTCCTGTTCCAACTAATAGTCAAGTCATGTGCGTTTTAAATCAATTTAGTGACTTGCAGGAGCAATTAGTTGCTCGTCAGGAGACACTAGCTGCCATAGAACCGTCTGATTCTGACTTCAAACAAGTCGAGGCAATGGTGGAGGCCAAACTGCAGTTTAATGAGTTGTCACAAACTGAAAAGGAAATGGGCAAAGATTATGTTATCGAAGGATTACAACTGATTTTGCCGCTTTTAGATAGTGATGAGCTAACCGACGGGGAGAAAAAAGCCCTATACCTCCTCATCGAGTACCGCCTAACGAAATAAGCAAAAAAACAAACAGGCGGAAGTTTCTAACTTGGAGAAAAGCGGAAGTTTCTAATTTGTTCCTACAAACATCAGAATTTCATTTCAGTTAATGCACTAATATATTAAACTGTTGTTTGTTTATTAAATATTTAATGGAATTGTATAAATAGCAAACATCGTCTAAAATATTATCTGAGGCATCCTCTACATATGCTATTTTGCGGAAGTCAGGATAAAAAGTTGAGGATAATATGAATTCTATTAAGAAATTCGCTCTTTTTACTCTCTTATGTCTCTTGTCATTAAGCAGTCTACAAGCAGAAATTGTCACGCGGGCGGCTATGGACGTCGGCTCTGCTGAGACAAAACTCACCGTTGCCGATGTAGATACAGAGACGCAAAAGATTGTTCACATCTGGTATCAGACCGTAAAGTTCGTCATCTTGCGCAAAGACCTCGCTGCTAGCCAGGACGGCAACCTGAGCTCTGCGATAGAAGAAAGACTGCTCAACGCTTTAGCAGAACTGAAAGTGGAAGCAGCACAGTTTAATCCTAAGCAATGGGTGGGTGTTGGGACATCAGTATTTCGCAAGGCCAACAATGGTCAAGCAATTCTCGATCGCATAAAAAATGAGATGAATATTACGATTACACTCGTTTCTCAGAAAGAGGAAGCGGAAATTGGTTTCAACTCAGCTGTTGCATCAACTGGCCTAAATCCTGAAGAAATCCTCTCTTGGGATTCGGGATCTGGTAGCTTTCAAATTGCTGGATTTAACAATGGAAGTTACTATATGCTTGGAGAAGAAGTTTTTTTCGAAGTATATGGGAAAGAATTTGCCTATGTTGCAGCATTAGAAGAGTTATTTAAGCTTCGCGGACAGCCATTCTCTCTACTAACACCCAATCCCATTAGCATCGGTGAGGCTTTCGAATTGTACATGACCATTCGAAATGAAAAGCTTCCTCCTACTCCTAATTGGCTACAAAATAAAAGAAAGCAAGTGATCGGCATCGGTGGAATAACCTGTCCTTTTTCTATCGGACAAATAGCTACAGGCCAATACACCTATAATAGTGAACAACTATGGGGCGCACTAAAAACACTCTGTGGCAAGACGGATGAAGAGTTTGCTGAGTTTCCTGATCCTTCAGGAGTTGTAATGAGTTTAATCCTCTTATTAAGCGTGTTAGATCATTGTGGCTTCGAAGAGATTACTTATTCTCCCACTAACGGCAGCTGTGAGGGATTGCTCATTACCCCTCAATACTGGCAGCAATAAGGAACAATGGGGGTCAGAGCGACTTGTTGACTTTTTCAACAACATATGAGGCAGACAAATGGACATGGACAGTAATGGACGGTAGTGGACTGTAATGGACCATAATGGACAACTGTGGATTCATTCTTGTCCATTATGGTCCATTACAGTCCACTACCGTCCATTACTGTCCATGTCCATTTCTCCACGGAAGTGTCAGTACGTGATTTGCTGACTTATTCCAACAACAGTCCTTGAATAAGAGTCGCCTATAAAGTATGGAGCTAAATGTATAGCTGCAAATAGGGCATGTATAATAAAAATCCTTGCTGAGCATGAACTAATGTTCTTAATTACTGTGAATTGTGGAACAACTCCAGTAATCCAGAACTCTTCGAAAATGCTAATATCAAGTGCATGTAATACTATATTCGATGCAATTTCCAAGAAGTTAGGAGGGGCTAATGAAGTTGTCCTGGCTATAGGCATAGGAATCTTGTATGCATCAGCTTCGTCAACACGGGCCTCCTAAAAAATTCCAGTTTTTCTTGCAGTGACAATTGCTGAGAAAGTCTTAAATTTTCTGCATATTTAAAATAAATGTTTTAGTTGCCTTCATTAAAGCATTTGCTATAGCTGCTTCTCTGCAAGAATGTCCTGCTCCTTCTATGATCCATAATTCACTATTTGGCCAATTTTCATGCAGTAAAGAACCCTGTTCTAGGGGACAAACAGTATCTAAAGAACCATGTACAATAATGCAAGGATGATGAACTACTTTACTCAAATTTTCAAGGACTTGATTGGGTTGTAAAAAACATTGATGAATTGCATAGTGCACAAAAGCCCTTATAAAACTCAGTATAAAATGATCATCGTTAAGTGCTTTCTGGATAATCTCAGAACTTGGAGGGTTATTTGTATTCAACAATTGATAACGCATCAGTGCACGGGCCATACTCATATGCACTTCTGGATCGGAATCCATAAGTCTCTGATAACAAGCTTTGGGTATATCATTCTGTTCTTCTTGAGGAATAGTAGTTAAGAAATCTGCATAAGCACTTGCAGATACCTTTCCCATATCTCTAAAAAAAGATATATCTTTGTCTCTACCAAGAAATGTCCCTTCTAAAATAAAACCCAAACAAGATTCGGGATATGATTCTCCATATATAAGTGCAAGACATGAACCCCACGAATGACCGAAAGCTACCCACTGTTGAATTCCCATAT
>JABDBC010000048.1 GCA_013288825.1 Chlamydiota bacterium | reverse complement strand
CATAGAATCATAATCATTGAAATAGGATCTGTCACGTATGGCAAAAAAAAATCAGCCTAGCCTCAGAGGCGCCTGGAACAGTCTTTCCCGCTCAGCTTTTGGGCAAATAAATAAATTCCGTGGTGTTTTTTCTAATGATATCGGCATCGATCTTGGCACTGCAAACACTCTAATTTTTGTGCGTGGAAAGGGAATCGTCCTCGCAGAACCCTCTGTCGTCGCTGTGGACTCCAATACCAACGAAGTTCTCGCCGTAGGGCAAAAAGCCAAAGCTATGCTCGGAAAAACTCCGGGAAAAATTCACGCTGTCCGCCCTATGAAAGATGGGGTCATTGCAGATTTCGAAATCGCTGAAGGGATGCTTAAAGCCTTGATCAAAAGAGTTACCCCATCCAGAAGCCTGTTCCGACCCAAAATCCTTATCGCTGTTCCTTCTGGGATAACCGGAGTAGAAAAGCGCGCTGTTGAAGATTCTGCCCTCCATGCAGGTGCTCAAGAGGTATTTCTCATTGAAGAACCCATGGCTGCTGCTATAGGCGTCGATCTTCCAGTTCACGAACCTGCCGCAAGTATGATCATTGATATCGGAGGCGGTACTACAGAAATCGCCATTATCTCCCTTGGAGGCATCGTCGAAGCCCGATCGCTCCGTATTGCTGGCGATGAATTTGATGAATGCATCATCAATTACATGCGCCGAACTTACAACCTCATGATCGGCCCACGCACTGCTGAGGAGATCAAAATTACCATTGGCTCAGCTTACGCATTAATGGGAGGGGAATTGGAAATGGAGGTTCGCGGCCGCGATCAGGTTGCCGGTCTTCCAGTGACTAAACGGATTAACTCCGTTGAAATTCGCGAATGCCTCGCAGAGCCCATTCAGAGCATCATCGAAGCGATCAAACTCACGCTGGAAAGATGCCCCCCGGAACTGGCTGCAGACCTTGTTGAACGTGGACTCGTTTTGGCTGGCGGTGGTGCCCTCCTAAAAGGATGGGAAAAGGCGCTTATGAAAGAAACAGGCCTTCCCGTCATTATCGCACAAAACCCTCTGCTAGCCGTTTGTTTAGGCACAGGAAAAGCTTTAGACTATCTAGATAAGTTTAAAAGACGAAAAGCAGTTTAAAAGTTATGACAGATAACACGAGCAACACACAACTGAAGACTTGGGTCGAAGAAATTGCCTTGCTGTGCCGCCCTAATCAAGTCCATTGGTGCGATGGCTCTGAAGAAGAATACAATTCCTTATGGAAACTCATGCTTTCCACAGGCTCCGCCGTCAAATTGAATGAATCAAAACGCCCCAATAGCTACCTTTGCCGATCCAATCCTGACGACGTCGCTCGCGTCGAAGATCGCACCTTCATCTGTTCAAAAGATCAAATCGATGCTGGACCGACAAATAATTGGAAAGATCCCCAAGAGATGC
This sequence comes from Chlamydiota bacterium, assembly GCA_013288825.1. GTDB lineage: Bacteria > Chlamydiota > Chlamydiia > Chlamydiales > Parachlamydiaceae > JABDBC01. The sequence goes on along the minus strand of JABDBC010000048.1, from coordinate 16,909 downwards.
GTCTTATTCTTAAAGACCTATTTCAAGGCTGCATGGAAGGGCGAACCATGTACGTCATCCCTTTTTGCATGGGGCCGCTAGGATCTGACATTTCACACATCGGCATTCAAATCACAGATTCACCGTATGTTGCTTGCAATATGCGCCTGATGACTAGGATGGGACAGCAGGTTTTGGATGCCCTTGGCAATGGATTTTTTGTCAAATGTCTCCATTCTGTAGGACTTCCTTTGAAATCAGGAGAAAAGGACGTTGCATGGCCGTGCAATCCCAAAAACAAATATATCGTTCACTTTCCAGAAACGCGTGAAATTTGTTCTTTTGGCAGTGGCTACGGCGGTAATGCTCTATTAGGCAAAAAGTGCTTTGCCTTGCGGATTGCCTCCTGCATGGCGCGCGATGAAGGTTGGATGGCAGAACACATGCTCATCATGAGCCTTAAAAATCCTCAAGGAGAAAAAAAATACATCGCAGCAGCTTTTCCAAGTGCTTGTGGAAAGACAAATCTTGCCATGCTAAGACCGTCGATACCAGGATGGACTGTTGAAATGGTGGGAGATGATATTGCTTGGATGAAATTTGGCCCCGACGGACGTCTTTACGCCATCAATCCAGAAGCTGGATTATTTGGAGTAGCCCCAGGGACCTCTGAAAAGTCTAATCCTAATGCCATGGCGGCCATTTCAAAGAATTCCATTTTTACTAATGTCGCCTTGACAGATGATGGCGATGTCTGGTGGGAAGGGATGACAAATCCGCCCCCAAACCATCTCATGAGCTGGCTGAATTATTCCTGGACACCTTCCTCTACAGAAAAAGCTGCTCACCCCAATGCTCGCTTTACAGCTTCGATAACACAATGTCCAGCCACAGATCCAGCCTGGAATGATCCTAAAGGTGTTCCAATATCAGCCATCTTATTCGGAGGCCGCCGTTCCAGTATTGTTCCACTCATCTACCAGTCTTTCAATTGGCAGCACGGTGTCTTTTTAGGCGCAGGCGTTTCTTCTGAGACTACGGCTGCTGCAGCTGGTGAGGTGGGGAAAGTGAGACATGATCCATTCGCGATGCTTCCCTTTTGTGGATATAACATGGGGGATTATTTTCAACACTGGCTATCGCTGGGGGCAAAGGCTGATCAAAGCAAACTGCCGCGCATTTTCTACGTCAATTGGTTCAGAAAAAATGCGAAAGGTGAATGGTTATGGCCAGGTTTTGGGGAGAATAGCCGCGTATTGAAATGGATTTTCGAAAGAACTGATGGAAAAGCTTCAGCTACGGAAACAGCAATCGGGTTTACCCCTACAATAGAATCTTTTGATTTGAACGGTCTAAATTTATCTTCAGGGGTCTTTCGCGAATTGACAGGTGTCGATAGGGCAGAGTGGAGAAAAGAGGCTGCTGAGTTGAAATCCTATTTCTCTCTATTTGGGAATCGCTTTCCTGCAGGGATGCAGAAAGAGCTTAACGATCTAGAAAGAAGGCTGCAATAAGGCCTATTTATGGAAGATCAAAACTATTCAAAGCATATAAAAAAGCTCACTAGCACCCTTCTCGTCAGTGCTTTCCTAAACATCGTTTTTCTTGCCCTTCTTTTTTATTTTCTAGCAAAGGAAACAACCCCTAGACCCTATTTTGAGCTCAAACCTGCTAATAAAGAACAGCAGCAGACACCACTTGCAACGGAAGGTTCTACTAAAGAGATATTGCAGGGATTTAGATCCATATCGTTGGAACAGCTTATCAATAAATTATCAGATCTACAGCAAGTTGAGAATGGATTTGCTCAGCGAGATCTTGCTCTGTCGGCTTTAATCGCATTTCATCATTTCGACTTACCTCGAGCTTTATTAGGGAAGCCTCAACCGGCTCAGCAAAGGGATATCCCTTTAGGAAAAAACAGCAGGGGATTTGCGGTACACGTCAAGATTTATCCAGGCTTAAGTGAAGAGCAATATGAGGCAATCACCCATTTTGCCAAAACAGAAAGATGGCCCCTGACAAGTCGTGGACTATTTATTCTTTTGCGCAAGCAAGGAATCCAGTATGATCACTCTTTAGCGGAAGCTTTCTTCTTAACTCCTGAATTTCTGTCTGTAGAAACTTTGTTTAGTCGTTCTGAGAAAAAAATTGAAAAGCATGAGTTACTCCATCTGTTGAATCAGGGAAATTGGAAAATGTTAACCACTTTTTTCTCGCAACAAAAAGCCATTCAGGATCTATCTCCAGCCCGACGACAGCGCTTCTTACTGGATTATATAGAGCAGCATTCCCAAGCCGCTGCTGTTCTGCTTTTGAAAACAGATGGGATATTCGCTGCGACAAAGCTGGACGATGCTCATACGATTTCAGTGCTTAAACTGTTGAATGAGAAGACTCCCGAAGCAGAAAAGTTTGCTCAAAGGCTATTGCTGAGACCTCGCAGCGATGCGGTTTGGTACACTGCTGCGGAGCGACTCTATTTTTATGCGGGGGAGACCTTGCCAGAGCAAGATGTTCATCAAACGGCTTTAAAACGTTTCGTGGCCGATACTGTGCCTTTGAAGTCCATTGTGAAGTCAGGTGCAAAAAAGCAACAGCAGTCCAAGGTGATTGCGCAGCAGACTTCTCTTATGTCAAAGAAACAATCGACGAAAGCCGTAGCTGTAAATCCTCCCAATGTTGCAGCAGCAGTAGTAGTGAAGAAAGAATCTCCGGAAAAGAAGATAGCATCTGCCGAGAAGAAAACAATCCCGCCAATAGAAAAGAAAACGGCGCCAGCAGAGAAGTGTGTTTCGTATATTGTTCAAGAAGGAGATTCTCTCTGGAAAATTTCGAGAAAATATAAAGTACCGGTTGAAGTTTTGAAGAAATATAATAAATTGCAGTCAGATTCTCTTAAGCCTGGCACCACGTTGCGCATCCCAGTTCCACAGGCGTAGTCTTTATTTTACCACAGAACCCACAGAGAGAGGGAAGGAGAGAAAAGAGAGTAATTGGATTCGATTTTATTGCATCTATTGAATTTGAAATCGCGTTTTTGCAGGCCTGAAGGACGAAATTTCATAGTTCTATGAGTGCGGTTATTTTTGGTCGGGTTGATTTTTCTCATTTTTTATCTTTTTTATCTCATTTTGTAGCCCACACCAAGGTTTCGCGAGCCTGCGAGCGAAACCGCAGGTGTGGGAACAGACGAAAATTAGAAATAAACCAGGGACTGGTTCTTCATTTTTTTTCTTTTTTTCAAGCAATAACGAGATTAAAAAGAGGAAAAAAGAAGAACCAGTCCCTGGTTGAGGTGCGGTTGTTGTGATTCCCACACCTGCGGTTTTCGCTCGCAGGCTCGCAAAACCTTAGGTGTGGGCTACAAAATGAGAGAAAAAAGAACAAAAATGAGAAAAATCAATTCAAACCCATAATGCCGTCCCGGAGGGGAGGCACAAACCATTTTCTCTTTCTTTGCGACTCTGTCTCTTTGCGCCTTTGCTTTTAATTTTTTTGCAACGTCGTGAATCTATCCAATGGTGTATTTGCCATACTTCCCACGTTCTGCCATCTGCTTTACTGTATAAAATACAATGGGATGATCTACATTGTAAATAAGTCCCCCACAACACTCTCGAAGAAGCATACTTGCTCGAATAAGTTGGTCATGCCGACATTGATTGTTAGCGAATTCTTTCCGTAATTCTGAAGTAAGAGGTTTTATAGGGTATTCTGCAGTGGGATACAATTCCTCAATAAGTTTATTAACTTCGTTAATTTCGTCATCACGTGGAGCCGTATCAGAAAGCTGAACCACGTTAAAATTAAACCAATGAGCCACAGAGTTTGGTTCATCGGGGAATCTAGGTATCACAACCAAACCAGAAAGATCTTCCCCAGCCGCCTTTAAATGCATCCAGGCACGCAACTTTAATTTGGCATCCCATTTGTTGCAACCCGATCTGATTATCTCTACCGCCGCTGCTATCAGATGATAGAGAAATCCAATTGTGCCTAAAACAATCTTAATGACTACAGCGTAGATTAACCGTGCCACAAAACGAATTGGCTTCCCAACAAATCTAGAACAATCACTCTGTCCCAAGTTTGGAGGGTTCAAAATATTTGTTTTTGCTGCGTAATACATGGCCTGAGCTATTAGAGGAGCAGGCATTTCCTGAGGACTAAGTGCAACAGGTGTCATTTGATTATCTCCTTATTATTAATATGTTTTAATATTAGATTTTTTAGCGTGTCAATCCACCGCGGATGCTCATTTAATCCAGGCACTAATTGCAGGTGATCCCCGCCGGCTTTGTTAAACTCGTGGTTATACTCAATCCCAATTTCATATGTGGTCTCCAAACAGTCACAAACAAATGAGGGACAAAAAACTAAGATTTTCTTTTTTCCCTGTTCGGCGAGTTTTTTGATCACTTCGCTAGTATACGGTTGCAGCCACGGATCTTTTCCAAGACGAGACTGAAAGGCAATCGAATAAAAATCGGGATCTATCTCCAAGCTTTTGATCATGGCATCGGCTGTTGCATAACACTGAGCCGCATAACAATGGCGATTCTCTGGTATACTTTCACGGCAACAAATAGGATTACACTTGCATTTTCCAACTTGGTCTTCTTTTAGAAGATCTTTTTCAGGCAACCCATGAAAGCTGAAAAGAACGTGATCATAATTAGTCAGTGGATATTCTTTGGCAACAGTGCAAAACGAGGAAATGACATCCGGATCTGTTGCAAATTCACTGATTAGAGTCACATCAGGAATACGAGTATATCGAGAAAGCTCCTCTTGTACTCGTTGTAGAACCGATCCAGTCGTCGCAGAAGCATATTGGGGAAATAGGGGTAAAACGATTAAATGATCGATTCCCGCCTTCATTAAAGTTGCAATCTCTTGAGCAATGGATGGTTCTTGATATCTCATGGCTAATTTAATTAAAAACTGAGGACCCAAGGAGTGTTGCAATTTTTCCTTAACTTTTTTACCATAGACCAAAAGAGGAGACCCTTCAGTTGTCCAAATTTGTTCGTAAGCTTTTGCGGATTGTCGAAATCTCGTGGGGACGATGAAACCGCGGACGAGAAGCTGCCGTTTTAGCCACGACATTTTGATTACTCTGGGGTCGGTGAGAAATTCGATTAAATACTTATAGACGTCGAACGGTCGAGGGGACTTTGGAGTGCCCAGATTAATTAATAAAATTCCAATAGTTGCTGACATAAAAATAATAACAAGTACCTAAAATGTACAAAATGTCAAGTATACAAAAAATTCTATTTTTATGATAGGATAAAGTCATATAAAGCATATGATTAAATTTTTTACCACAGAGACTCTGTAAAAAAATCGATAAGTGTTGTGCCGGCCCTCCGGGACGGGATCCGTTGGTTGGCGTTACCCAGGCTTCGCTGACCCCTCCGGGGAGCCTCAGCCTGGGCTATTATGTAAACAGCCCTCCGGGCAGTGTGAAGGATTGATTTTCAAACAAGAGCCTCCACATACAGCCCGGAGGGCCTGTTCACATAATAGCCCAGGCTGAAGCTCCCCGGAGGGGTAAGCGAAGCCTGGGTAACTCCAACCAACCCTCCCCGTCCCGGAGGGCCGGCACAACACTTATCGATTTTTTTACAGTGGCAAAAACATCATTTTGTGTTTAAAAAGGGATATGTTTATGTTTTCGACGATCATTGCAGTAATAATCGCATTGCTCATTCATTACTCCGATATTGGGAATGAGCAACTTGCAAATGTTAACACGCTTGGTATTCTTTTAATCACTGTTGCGACGCTGTTTTTGTTTATTCCAGCCATCACCCTTTCTCTCACATGGACCCCTTTGCAGAAGTCCGAGCAGAATCTAACCCCTCGCGTTTCAGAGCTATTCAGAAAGGATTTTATTATCCGTATCACCAATTTTTGGATGCAATTTTTCCCTTTTGCTTCCTACATCATTGGCATTGATATTCTTTTTCTCAAAGTCCTTAATAACAACATGCTCTTGCCAATATGGATAGTCTTACTTGGCATTACCCTCGATGCCTTGCATATATTTCTGAAGCGGATTTCTAAATATTTGGATCCCTTTTTCATCGTTTCTTATTTTTCTAATGAGGCCCATAAAAGCATTCAAAACGATCGCGAGATTGAGCTTTGTGAATGGGTCGATTCCCTTTCAGAAATAGCTATAAAGGCCATTCAACGCACAAATCTATCTCTTTGCTATGATGTTGAAGACGAACTGCAAAAGGTTATCTCAAGTTTTCTAATTTCCTCAAAAAGCCTTACTCATCATGCTCAGGACAAGGAAAGTAGCGCTCTTGGAATTTCTGATAAGGTGAGTTTTACCCTGTTTTTTGCCCTTCAAAGATTAGAAATGATCAATGATAAAGCTTCAGAAAAGAAGCTAGAACCCATTTGCAGCAAGCTTGTAACAGTTTACAGCAAAATTACATTGGCAGCAGCAGAATATGACATTTCAATGCCAAGCTATTCCCTCGATTTCTTTGGTCGATCCACACTTACTGCACAACAGCATGGTTTGAAGGAAGTTGCTGCTAAAGCTATTTGTGCCTTGCTGCAAGTGGCTTCAGACATTTTGAGTAAAGTAGATGTGACTTATCTTGAATTGCAAAACCCCTACCTTACGCTCATCACACAGATGCAACTCATCTCAAAACAGATGTTCCGCAATGACAAATTGATGAATCTCAAAATCTTGATGCAACCATTTCAAGATTTAAAAGCGCTATTCAAGACAGAGAAAATGATCAACCATCCCGATACTCCAGTTATTTTGCAGGCGATCGATCAGGCGTTGGCCGAATTCGAGGCTTTGGAGGCCATCATGCGCACCATCCCGCCTATCCCCACCCCTGAATCAACCTGAGGACGAAAAAATTTATCGTGCCCGTGCCCGTGTGCGTGCCCGAGCCCGAATATCATTTCATTACCTTATTTCTTTCTCATTAGTCTGTGGATATTGAAATGGAAAAGAATAATATTCGGGCACGGGCACGATAAATTTTGCAGTATTAGCCTTTGCCTATCCTGTTAATTTTCTTCTACGAAGTCGGTGGAGGCCACAAAGTGTTGCATGGCACCTGTTACGGGATGGGGGATCACTAGCTGCGAATGATGCAACGCTATCTTGCCCACCGCAAAGGGTATTGTAGACCCATATTTGACGTCTCCAAGTATAGGATGCCCAATAGCTGCTAACTGCACTCTGATTTGATGATAACGCCCTGTCTCTAACGCGATTTCAAGGAGTGTACAGGTTGCATAGTGTTTTACAACGTTATAGTGCAAGCGCGCTATTTTGGCTTGGGGATCGGCCGGAGAACTTATGCTCGCATGAAAATCATCGTGGATGAGGTAGTGCTCTAATACAGCATTATCTGTTTTGACAATGCCCTCAACAAGAGTTAAGTAGGTTTTTTTAGACTTTTTATCCCGGATACTTTCGTTCAGCCGGGTAAGTGCTTTACTCGTACGTGCAAATAGCACGATCCCACTTACAGGCTTGTCTATGCGATGCACAGCTTCTAAGAAAACATTTCCAGGCTTTTTATATTTTTCTTTTATCCAATGCTTTGCAATGGCTTCTAAACTGTCCTGTTCTGTTCCACTTGGTTGTGTCAGCAGTCCAGATGGCTTGTTGAATACGATCTGATGATTGTCTTCGTAGATAGGCTCAAGATTCATTTTCGCTGCCTTAAAACTTCATACAATAGAAGTGTGGTCGCTGTTGCAACATTCAAGGAATCAGCCATGCCGCACATGGGAATTTTGACTTGCAGATCAGCCTTCTGCATCCATTGTTTGGACAATCCCAATTGTTCTGTTCCCACAGCTATCGCAAGAGGAACTCTCATGTCCACTTGAGTAAATTCTTTTTCTGCGGATGGCGTCGCTGCTAATATTCCAATTTGATGCTCCTGCAACCATTTAAGAGCCTCTTTCGAACTTGTCTCAATAACGGGGACTGAGAAAAGCGTCCCTACGCTGGCCCTTACGACATTTGGATTATAAATATCAGTACATTGATCACAGATAATCAATGCATCAAGTCCTACAGCATCGGAAGAGCGAAGAATGGTCCCCAAATTGCCTGGTTTTTCGATTGCTTCTGCCACTAGCAGAAATGGAGGAGTCTTTTTCTTCTTTAAAATGTCGTTGAGATCACTCAATGTCAGGTGACACTGCGGAGCGACTCCAATAAGGCCGTCAGGTCTGTCACGATACGAAATCTTTCGAAAAACCTCTTCGCTGCAAGCAAAAATTTGTGCTCCTCGCGAGCTTATGGATGCAATGAGTGTCTCTTCATTTTCCCCTAGAAAAAGAGTTCGGCAAATATAGAGCTGCTCAATGGGATAGTTTTTTTCAGTCGCTCGTAAGAGTTCTCTATAACCTTCAATTAGAAAAGTATTGTTCTTATCGCGTGCAGAACGATCACGCAATTTTACAAGATCTTTAATGCGCTGGTTTTGAACGCTTGCTAGTTCGAGCTCAACGGCCATATTGCCACCTTGCGTAGGTGCCGCTAGGTAAAGGGATCGCATTTGGTCCCGACAGAACCATTTCCCCTTCGTCGATGACGCCACCAAAGCGATGCATGGTCTGTTGCAACAGATGACGCATCACAATAGGGGAAAATCCTGGTGTGTGGCATGAAAAGAGGACAAAAAGAGGATTGTCTGACAATAATTGTCGACACTGCTCCAGAAGCGGGCAAATGCTGTTTTCGATTTTAAAAATTTCCCCTTTGCTGCCGCGCCCGAAGCTTGGGGGATCCAAAATGATGGCATCGTACCGCTTCCCGCGATTTTGTTCGCGCGCAAGAAATTTCATCACATCTTCGACAATCCAACGAATGGGGGCATTCTCCAACTGATTTGCAGCGGCATTTTCTCTGGCCCACGCAACCATTCCCTTGGAGGCATCTAAGTGGCACACATGAGCTCCAGCCTTTGCAGCAGCTAACGTGGCGCCGCCCGAATAGGCAAAGAGGTTTAATACTTGAATTTCACGCCGTTTGGTTTTCTCGGTTTTAATGATCTCTTGCATCCAGGTCCAAAAGGGTTGTTGCTCAGGAAAAATCCCCAAATGGCCAAAATCTGTGGGAGAAATTTTAAATTTGATCCCAGAAACCTCAATAAGCCAAGAGGAGGGCATTTTGGTGTGGTGGGTCCATTTAGTGTCTCCCTCGCGCACAAAGAGGGCGTCGGCCTTTTTCCATTCTGTTTCAGGAAGGCTTTCTTTCCAAACCGCTTGGGAACAGGGACGCGAGAGGAGAATGGGGCCAAACCGTTCTAACTTTCGTTCAGAACCGCTATCAATAAGAAGATAAGAAGAATGATCTGTTTTCATGAAAGAAATGTTACCACAAAGTTAATTTTAAATGTAAATTAAATCTAAATATGTGTATAATTTAGTTTTGTTAAAATTGGAGTTTATTAATATGAGAGCCAGTCATTGTCATTTAGCTTGCGAATGGGTAAACACAAAACTGTGGGATAAGTGTAGCCAAGTTTCAGAACGCTTTCGTGTTATGTGTTCGGTGGGTTGTGTCCTTGTTGAAGGGATTACGACCGCATTAGCACTTGTTTGTGCTTTGATTGAAGCCATTGTCCTTACGATCCTAAATTTTATTGGAGCCATGCTTAAAAATAAAGTCTTTAATAAAAAGGATGGCATTCAGTCCTTAAAAGAATTGGGATTTAATGTTGTAGCCCTTTTGCTTCATATTCCGAATGCCTTATATAGTTTTTATGAATTAGCGAAATTTGGGAAAAAGTATGCTGAAAATCGAAAGATTGATGGGGCTTTGTGCTATCTTAGAAAAAATTATGAGTTTCACATTAAGGACAACCTTACAAATACACAGGCTGACTTGATTGGTAAATTAGGAATGGTAGTCATTCAGGCCTTCGAAGACAACAAAGCATTAGAAATTTCAGGCTTGAGAAAAGCTGTAAATGAATTGTCAGTGGATGAAAGCGAGGAATTTATGAAAATGGATAGGACTTCGATTAAATACTTTTTCAAACTCCCTTTGTCATCATTCAAGAATCAAGAAAGGACAAACGCATCTTTCCGAGTTTTCAGAGCATATGTCTCAAATTCTAAGGCAGTTATTGCGGGTGAAAAGAGAAATGAAAATCAGAAGTTAAACGTAGGCAATATACATACCTTGCACCAAACTTCTACCTCGTAACATCCCTTTACAGCACCCCCTACAACCGCCAGATTTTTTTCAATTCTGCTCGAGCGGCCATAATCTCGGTGTGAACGGCATATTCTTCCAACCTTCCTTTTGCCAATTCTTCATTAAAGTATGAGCTTGCCATTTCCGTGGCTTTGGCAATCGTGCCCTCTTTAGAAAATGCTAGAATGACCCTATAAAAATAAAGAGGGCGACGAATATTTACCGAACGACGATAACGTACTTCATCAAAATCCTTCATCATTTCAATAATGAGTGCTTGAGCGCGTACAACATGTTGTATCCCTAGGTAATTAATGCGCTTGGTGATTACCTTGTTCAATTCTCGTTTTTTTACATAGTTAATAGCACCCATAACCACTGCTGAAACAAGGCATGCTGTTGAAATTAATAAGATTACGGCAGCTGTTACAGGTACAATGGAACTTATTAGAGATCCTACACAGTATAGTATCGTTGCAGTACATGACACAATTTCAATGGCAATTTGAAGAGCATTAGGAGCATACATTTTCTTTGCGTCAGTGAATAAGTCATTGAGGTGAGTTTCATTTAATATTGTAATAGTTTTTTGTTCTTGATCCTGGTTGATTTTTAAGATCCCCACTTCAATGGTGGGAACATAGTATTCATATTCATTGAAAAGACAACTAAATTCTTTTTTCATGTGATCTTTGGAAGCAAATGCTAATTCTCCTTCTAAGTCTCGACTGGTGCCAGCTAAGCATGACAGATTCGGAAACATGTTTTTTCTCCGACTTAATGAATAATAAATCTAGAGTCTATCATGTTTTTATGTTTTTTCAAAATTGTTCGTTTGATTATTTGAGGATTGTGTTTTGTTAATGGTGGGACTTAGAATAGCTCAGAATGAGAGCCAATCCTTTCCAAGGAGATGTAATCATCTTATTTCCGTACCCGAATTTGGGTATGATCGTGTTCGCACAAGGGAAGTTCGGCAACGGGCGCGGGCGCGTTCACGAAAAAGGACGGGAAACCGCGAATGCGGTGACAGCATGTAGCCCCATGCGTCAGCGTGGGGTAAATTCAATCAACATATCGAGCCGCGAATGCGGCGACAGAACCTAGGATGTACCTACTCCGAATCTCAGTTCTAGGAATAGTAGTTAAGAAATTATTTCCAATTGTATCTCACGTCGAGGAGCTTTTCTAAATCCTCATTATAGGGAGCGAAAAACTTAGATAGCTTTTCTCTTGTCGCTTCATTCATTGGAGCGTATTTCTTTTTCAAATATTCTGTCTTTTCGACAATTGGAACATTGGGGATGTTTAAAAAGGCAAAAACTCTTTCCATGACTTTTTTAGGCTTCTTTTTGAGCTCATCATTTGTCAGAATAAGAATTTGTTCTCGAGGAAAAAATGAGAACCATAATCTAAGCTGATCGGCATAAAGTCCCCGCCGTACATAAGAATACCGTTGATAATTCACATTATTATAATTGGGATCATCCATGAATTTTTTTCTGAGACCTACTAAACGGCCTTTCTCTGCTGCTAAAGCTTCCTCAAAAGACAGCGACTCGGTCCCTTCGCGAACATTATGCCAATAGTGTGAATAGGCACGATCAACCGGATTTCTTAAAATCGCAATAATCTTTACTTTTGGAAAAAGACTAAACACACGCTTTGCCACAGAAGGATGAAAAATGTAGTAAGGGCTTTTATCTCCAGAAACAATCCCAGGGGCATCTGAAAACTGTTGTAGGTACCATTCTACCCCTTTTTGAAACTGCAGATCAAAAAAATGGACCTCTCCAGACATATACATGACATTGGGATGTTGGTTGAGATACTGCTGTAAGGCTGTCGTCCCTGATTTCTGGGCTCCAATGATCAAAAACGTAGGTGGGCCTGCTGAAAGTGCGTCAGCCAGAAAAAGCAAGATCAATAAAATTGAGTTCAGTCCTATTTTTTTTGAAATATTAATCATAAACTAGATTCCGTTTCTGTAAAAATGTCGTCCTTTCAGGACTCCACATGTGCTATGAATTACCCAGGCATCTGCTTCGCTCCGACCTGGGCTGTGAAATACCTGCCCTTCAGGCCTTAACACAAGACACAGACTGGGCATCCTCTCTACCTATTAATTTCTTTTTTTACGCAACACATAAGGCATAATTCCCCCCTGACGATAGTATTCAATTTCAGTCGGGGTATCGAGGCGAGCGATAAGTTTTACCTCTTTCTTTTCTTTCCCGTTCTTTATTTCCAATATCACCTCTTGATGAGGCAGCAAGTCCTTTTCAATCCCTTTCAATGTAAAAATCTCATCCCCTTTTAGACCCAAAGTTTCAGCATCTTGATCTTCTTGAAACTCTAGGGGCAAAATCCCCATTCCGATCAGATTACTGCGATGGATTCTCTCAAAGCTTTTTGCGACAACAGCTTTCACACCTAGAAGTGCAGGCCCTTTTGCGGCCCAATCTCTGGAGCTTCCCATGCCGTAATCTTTTCCTGCAAAAATGATGAGAGGGACTTTCTTTTTTTCATACGTTTGGCAAGCATCAAAAATAGGCATCATTGTGCCTTCTGGCATGAGCTTTGTAAAGCCCCCTTCTTTTCCATCGGCCATTTTATTGCGTATGCGTACGTTTGCAAAGGTGCCGCGCATCATCACTTCATGGTTTCCACGACGGCTTCCATAGCTGTTAAAGTCCTTTTCATCAACTCCAAGAGACAGCAGATACTTTCCTGCAGGGCTTTTAGCATCGAATCCGCCTGCTGGGGAAATATGGTCTGTTGTCACTGAGTCCCCAAAGATGGCTAAGGAGCGCATTTCACTAAGCGATGGCCTCTCTGGAGCCTTCATGGAGAAATGGTCGAAGTAGGGAGGGTTCCGAATATAGGTACTATTAGGTTCCCACTTATACTGAGCACCTTCTGAGGTCTCGATTTGCGGCCACAGAGGGTTGTCAGATAACACATTGGCGTATCTCTTTTTGAACATTTCAGGCTGCAACCCTTTCTTAACGGCCTCTTCAATCTCTTTTGAACTGGGCCAAATATCCTTCAAATATACCGGTTTTCCATTTTTGTCATTGCCAAGAGGTTCTTTTTCGAGATCAATATCAACTTTCCCTGCGATGGCCAACGCGACAACTAATGGTGGCGACATCAAGAAGTTTGCTTTCACAGCACTGTGAATGCGGGCTTCAAAATTGCGATTTCCACTAAGAACGCTTGCAGCAATGATGTCGTGATTGCGAATGGCCTCCTCAATACTATTATCCAATGGACCGCTATTGCCAATGCATGTTGTGCAGCCATAGGCTACAAGGTGGAATCCCAATTGATCTAAGTATTTTTGGAGTCCTGTTTTGTCCAAATAATCTGTGACCACGCGCGATCCAGGTGCCAAGCTTGTCTTGATCATGTGGTTTACTGTCAGGCCCTTTTCAACGGCTTTTTTTGCTAGCAGTCCTGCGGCTAACATCACACTTGGATTGCTTGTGTTTGTGCAGCTTGTGATGGCAGCAATAACGACGGAGCCGTGTTTGAGTTCGATATCGCATTTGATCCCATCGGCATAACCAGGATCGGCAACTGCAGGTGTAAATGGACGATTAGTGACCATTTCCACTTCACCCCAACTGTAGGGCTTACTTTGCATCTCATGCGTGCCCCCGGTATCATGCGGGAGCTTTAAATTGATAATCCCATCGCAATGCACGCCTATATGTGGAGAGTCTCCAGATTCTTTTCCATAGCCTCCAGAAGCAATGGGGGCTGAGAGTAGTTCTGTAAATTTTGATTTCAGTTGAGAAAGATCAATTCTGTCTTGCGGTCGCTTTGGACCAGCTACACATGGTTTAATCGAGCTCAGATCTAGCTCCAACACTTTTGTGTAGTCGATTTCCCCTTTCTTTGGGATGCCAAAGAGCTCTTGGGCGCTTAAATATTCTTTGATGAGATCGATTTTCTTTGAGTCCCTTCCTGTCATGCGTAAATAGTCCAGAGTTTTGTCATCGACAGGGAAAAATCCCATCGTAGCGCCATATTCAGGGGCCATATTACCGATGGTGGCGCGATCGGCCACAGAAAGTGTCGTTGCTCCTTCTCCATAGAATTCCACAAATTTCCCTACGACTTTTTCTTTGCGCAGCATTTCTGTGATGCGTAAGGTCAAATCGGTGGCGGTCACTCCTTCTTGCAATTTTCCTGATAAGCAAACGCCAATGACTTCGGGAGATTGCAGGGCTACTGGTTCTCCGAGCATGGCCACTTCTGCTTCAATACCCCCCACGCCCCAGCCTACAACACCCAATCCATTGATCATTGTAGTGTGGGAATCTGTTCCAACGAGAGTATCAGGGTAAACTAAAGTGCCATCAGCTGTGGGTTTTTCGCAAACGACTTCGGCAATATGTTCGAGGTTTACTTGGTGAACAATGCCGATTCCTGGAGGGACAACTTTGAAAGTTTTAAATGCTTGCTGTCCCCATTTAAGAAAGCTGTAGCGCTCTCGATTGCGTTCAAATTCGATGCTTAGATTGAATACAAAGGCTTCATCTGAGCCAGAGCGATCGACTTGCACAGAATGGTCGATGACGAGATCTACGGGCACGTTGGGTTCAATAATGCCTGGATCCATTTTCTGCTTAGCTATGGCATCGCGCATCGCAGCCAGATCGACAAGGAGAGGGACTCCGGTAAAATCTTGTAAAATGACTCGGGAAACAATGAACGGGACGTCCCCTTCTTGTTTCTGTGTTGGGGACCATTGCGCCAGTAGGCGGACATCTTCTTCAGTGACTTTTTTACCATCGCAATTTCGCAAGAGGGATTCGAGGACAATCCGAACGGAAACTGGAAGTCGCTTGATTTTGCCCAATCCTTTTTTCTCAAGAGCGGGTAGTGAATAGTATGATCTTTTTGTGTTGGATAGCTGCTGTAAAGTTCCAAACGGATTGACAAGCTGTGACATATGACTCCTCGGGATAATTATTGCGTTACCTCGACATTCTAAGATTTAATTTAATTTTGTACAAAGTAATAAATTGTTTTCATATACAAAAAATTATAATTTATTATATATGTAAATTAATGGAGAATTACTCTCCATTTTTAGAAACACTTATTTATAGGGAGTTTTTATGGAAAACACAAATACACAACCAATGATTAACTTAGTAAAAAAACTATTTACAGAAGTTTTTACTAAAGGCAACATATCTGTGAGCGACGAGCTCGTAGACACAAATGTGAAATTACATGATCCTGCAACACGCAATGGTCATGGTTTAGCATCGTTTAAAGACACAGAAAACACCTATAAACGTGCTTTCCCAACAAAAAAATTAACGATTGAAGATATCTTCGCTGCTGGCGACAAAGTGATCGTAAGATGGACTTGCCAAGCAACTCAAAGTGGTCCATTGCAAGATATTTCAGCCTCAAACAAAAAAATCAACATCTCTGGGATAAGCGTTTATCGCATATCCAATAACAAGATTGTTGAAATATGGCAATCATGGGATCGCCTTGGATTGTTGGAGCAAATTGGCGAAATCCAACCAGCTCTTGCTTTACATTGATAACTTGTAGGGGCTGCGATTATTTTCTGCGCAGCCTCTTTCGCAAAAATTTAAACGCAAAGGCGCAAGGACTCGAAGTCGCAGAGAAGGCAAGCAACAGTCAACGCCTTAGTGGAAGAGTAACAGGATATGCAGGATCAGGCAGGATAGTGGGCATCCTCTTGTAATTTGAAAGAATTTCCAATGGAGCTGAGGCCGACGGCCTCAGCTCCATTGGAAATTCTTTGAATATCAGGAGGATGCCTACTATCCTGCCTGATCCTGCATATCCTGTTACTCTTCCACTAAGGCGTTGACTGTTGCTTGCCTTTGCCTTCTCTGCGGCTTCGAGTCTTTGTGCCTTAGCGTTTAATTTTTTTGTTTGATGAGGAACTGCGTGAGCTTCTTGCCGATATTCATCACTTCTGTCTGCTGTTTGTTATCTTTCAAGTTTCCACTCTCATCAAAAGCTTGATTTGCCTGCGAAATGCTTTTCTGTTGCGGCAACACGATGCTAAAAATGTTGCTGAACATGGCACGCGCATGCACAAGCCCTCTAAGACCTCCTAGTTGACCTGGTGAGGCGCTGAGGAGTGCTACAACCTTATCGATAAAACAGCACAAATAAACTTCATCAGCATTCGCAGGTCTCGATGCCCAGTCAATCAGATTCTTGAACGCTGCTGTCATTGAACTATTGTATTCAGGACAAGAAATCAGAAACCCATCATGCTCTAGCATGAGTTTTTTTATTTTTAATGCATTTTCAGGTAGTCCTTGAGAGTCTTCAATCTCTTGGTCATATACAGGCAAGGGGTAGTCTTTTAGGTCGATGTAGGTCACATCGGCTCCAGCATCTTGTGCGCCCTTTATCGCGATTTTGACGAGTTTTTTGTTAAAAGAATCTTTTCTCAAGCTTCCTGCAAATGCTAAAATCTTTGGACGATCAGCCATAAAAAACCTCATATTAAAAGTGTAAGTTAAGAGTTTCGCATTAAACAAATTTATACTCAAGTGGAAAGCTGTTTCTATGATGTACCACAATCGAATCGCGGATCAAATTCAATGTGTTATCGATTGTTTTTTTATTGTGTTATTAATGCAAGATTTATAAAATGATAATTTATGTTTTCTATTTAGGTTAATTAAATGTCTAGTATTACTG
>JABDBC010000047.1 GCA_013288825.1 Chlamydiota bacterium | reverse complement strand
TGCGTTTAATTTTGTTTCATCCTTGATATCCTGTCGCTTGCGATCCTGCATATCCTGTTACTTTTTTACTGAGCTTTCCTTAGCCTGATGTGTATGCCTGCGTGCACTGCTATCACTGTGGGACTGCTCAGTCTAGAGCGAGGTATTCTTGGAGAGATTTTTTGGAGAAGATGTACGCATCTTTTAAGTCCCGCACTGTTGTTAAACCTAGTTCTGCCAAATGCTGGCGCGCCTCTTCGGTATATTTTGTCTCCATTTCGATGCGTTCTTCTGGACTTTTGCTTTTAAGTTCTTCGTCAAGTTGTTCAAGATCGCTGAAACCAGAGATTATTCCTAGCGACCAATATCCTTTTAAATCCCAAATTCCAAATCGTTCTAAAGCATCCATGGCGGAATCGTTGTCCCGTAAAGGAGACTTGAATTCACCATTTTCATAAATGGCAAATAAGCGGTCTTCTAACAGTCGATATAATCCTGTAGGGCCATTTTCTGCTTCATGGCCGTGCCCAACGGCCATTGTCAACGATTTTTGTATTCTTTCTTTTAAAGTGCTGAATTTGTCGATTACATCAGCTTGATTGGCATGCCATGCGGTTTTGAGTGCATCACTTAAGCTATCCAAAAGCACTTCGTGGGGGGTGATTAGATCATCGATTCGTTTTTCCAATGGCGTCAATTCAGCAACGCCTACATCTGGTGGATTCAGGGCTGCAATGTCTTTTTCGAGGCTATCAATTTCTGCAAAAAGCTCATTCATTTGGTCAACGGAATCACGATAAAGCGTTGTCAAATGATGTAGGGGTGGTTCTGTAGTAGTCATAGTGTTTTTTCAATCCAGGTAAAGTAAAAAACTCTTTAAATAATCACCCTCAGGATGACAAATATTGATTGGATGGTCAAGTCCCATTTTATGGGTACCGATAATTCTAGCAGTGCGGCCAGCTTCTAATGCTGCTTGGAAGAGAACTTTCTGAAAGAGTTGCGAGTCGATATGGTATGAACACGAGCTTGAAAGAAGCAGAGAGGAGCTGGGCATTTTTTCCATGGCGAGGCGATTGATATCTTTGTATCCTCGACATGCAGGGATGATATCTTTTTTGCGTTTGGCAAATGCGGGAGGATCTAGGATGACTAAATCATAGTCTAAGGGACGAGTTCTTAAAAAGTCGAAGACATCGTGGGCATAGTAGTGATGGGATTCTTTTTGAAAACCATTGATTGACATATTTTGCTGGGACATTTCGATTGCAGGTGCAGAAATATCTACTGAGTCGACTGTTATGGCGCCTCCGGCGGCTGCATAAACGCTGAAACCTCCGGTGTAACAAAAGCAATTAAGCACCCGTTTCTTGAGTGCTAGTTGACCAACCCACTGGCGCATTTCCCTTTGATCGAAAAAGAAACCAGTTTTTTGACCTTTTTGAATTGCAACTTGAAACATAAGTCCATTTTCAATGATTTGCACTTTTTCAATGTTGGGTCCAAATAATGTTCCGATCGTAGGGGGCAGTCCTTCGTCCTTGCGGCAGGCTAGATCTGATTTTTCATAAATAGATCGGGGACTCAACGATCTTATAAAGTATTCCACCAACCAAGGGCGCAGCTTATCCATCCCCATGGTGGAGAGTTGTATGACGAGGTCATTATCATATTTATCAACGATCAATCCAGGAAGGTAATCCCCTTCTCCATTTATTAATCTATAAGCATTGGTGGAGTGATTTGCAAAAAGGTTTTTTCGTAGTGAGATGGCTAAATTTAAGTGGTGCTCTATTGCGCTGAGAGGGGGGGATTCATCAAAGGTGACCATTCGCCCGACGATGTTGCTTTTTCGATTAAAATAGCCGCTGCCTAATAATTCGTTTTTGTGGCTATAGACTTTCAGGATCTCTCCGTCTTTAAAATCAGGGTATTTGGCCACTGCGCCAGAAAAGATCCAATGGTGTCTATTTTTTATTGGTTTTTCTTTGTTTGGTTTTAAAAAGACACCTGAGTGATTCATCTATGATCTCTGTGGTAAAAAATAAAAAAGAGGTTTATGGAATATAGTATAGTCAGAATTCAGTCATAATGCAACCAGCATCAGGCCAACGGCCTGACGTATAAAAGCCTAGGGCACCGCCCTAGGTGAGATGTAAACATGTTTTTCAGGCTGAAAGCCTGACGTATGGCCATACGTCAGGCTTTCAGCCTGAAAACACATCTACATAATACCTAGGGCGGTGCCCTAGGCTTTTATACGTCAGGCCGTTGGCCTGATGATTGGCACAGTTGCAATTACCTTGACATGGACGGTACATCATCAAGTGTTTTTAATCAAATCTTGATCAGTTGCTTTACTTTATTGTTGATGGTTGGTAAAATAATTATGTTTTGATATCACAAAATTTAATAATATTATGCCTTTATATTATCGCACAGATGAAATTTCTTTAGCTCCTTTGAAACACGATGTTTCGAATTATTCATGGGAAACCTTAAGGCAGGATGCCATTGCAGGGCTTTCGGTTGCATTTTTAACGGTACCTCAAGCAATGGCATATGCACTGCTGGCGGGCTTACCTCTTACGTGCGGTCTTTTTGCTGCCATTTACTCCGCTTTAATTGCTGCCTTGTTTGGATCTTCAAGACATTTAGTTTTAGGACCGAGTAATGCCCTTGCAATATTGATACAAACAGGTACTGCAGGGATCTTATATACTTACTATAGAGATTTGCCATCCCCTCAGCATGAAATAGTTGCGGTGCAGATATTGACTCAGCTTACTTTTTTGACGGCTTTCTTGCAGCTGTTGGCTTCCTGGGCAAAGTTGGGGCGTCTCACACAGTTTGTGAGCCATTCTGTTATTGTGGGCTATATTTTGGGGGCGGCGATGGCCATGGCAACAAGCCAACTATATGTGTTTTTGGGAATGTCTCGACCACCTAGTGTGGAGTCATTATATGATCAAGTTGCGTATCTTGTGACACATCTTTTCCAGGCACAGTGGACGACGGCATTAATTGGCGTAGGAAGTTTACTGCTCATCATTTTCCTTAAGCGGATAAACAAGAGGATTCCTGCGGCTATCATTGCAATTGCAGCAGCGGGTGTTGTCGTAGAATTGTTGGGAATTTCCTCCTATAGCGGCAGCTCCTGGTTTGCCGATCATTATTCGGGCGATTTAGATATTCCGAATGTAATGCTAATAGGAGATACAGGTGAAATTTATAATTTATTGCCAAGTATAGAAGTTCCTTTTTTTAACATGCGAATCATGAATGGGGTATTGCCTGTGGCTTTTGCGTTGGCTTTGCTTAGTGTGATGGAAAGCACTTCGGTGGCAAAGACAATTGCTGCGAATTCTGGTCAGCGTTTACAGGTAAATCAAGAGATTTTTGGACTTGGAATTGGGAATCTAATTTCCTCTTTTATTGGAGCAATGCCTTTATCAGGCAGTCCATCCCGCAGTACAATTAATTACATTAGTGGTGGGCAAACCCGCTTTGCAGCAGTTTTTAACGCCCTTTTTGTTGCTCTGCTTATGTTCTTGCTAGGATTTATCATCACGCGGATCCCTTTGACGTCGTTGGCAGCTCTTTTATTGTTTACCGCAGCAACCATCGTCAATGTAAAGCAGTTGCGACTATGCTTAAAAGCGACTAAAGCCGATGCTTTTGTGTTGTGGACGACTATTCTTTCGTGTGTTTTTTTCAGTTTAGACACGGCCTTCTATATTGGAGTTGCTTTGTCGATTACTTTATATTTGAAAAAAGCTGCAATTCCTCAGCTTGTGGAGTATGAGATCGATGAAGCGGGTGATTTAAGAAATCTTCATTATGCTGTCAGCCAGGCTCCCAAAGAGATTCGTGTGATTAAAGTGGAAGGGGAGCTGTTCTTTGGAGCTGCAGACCTTTTTCAGACAACTCTCAGGGCTTTAACAGAAGATGATACAAGCACACGAGTTATCATTTTACAGCTAAAAAATGCTCGGGACATCGATGCGACAGCCTGTTTTGCCCTGCAACATTTACATGATTACTTAAAAGGATCTGGAAGGCATTTGATTGCCTGTGGACTGACTCCTCCTATATGGGAAGTGCTTATGAATTCTGGTCTAGTGGAGCAGATAAGCCCGGATAATCTGTTTATGTTTGATGAGTGTCATCCTCATCAGCACATGCAGAAGGCGATGCAAAGGGCAAAGCAGCTCATATCGAACAACGATATGCAGCAATTAGAGTCTAATGCAGAAGTTCAGCCGGCAGCGCCAGTGAAAGAAGTTACAGGATAGACAGAGGCATACGATACGCATACATTGCATCACTTAAGCAGGCAACCTCTGAGTAGGAAAAGTAACAGGATATGCAGGATCAGGCAGGATAGAAAGCATCCTCCTAGAATACAAAATAAATTTTAATGAGAAGCAAACGCCTCCGGCGTTTGCTTCTCATTAAGATTTTTTTGCATTTTAAGAGGATGCTTTCTATCCTGCCTGATCCTGCATATCCTGTTACTTTTCCTACTCAGAAGTTGCTTGCTTAAGTGATGCACATGTATGCGTATTGTATGCCTTGTTTCTAAAAGCGAGCGGGTATTTGCGGGGTCGTGATTAAGCCTTCGTATCTCTCTGGAAGCATAACGTGCTTTGCAGGATGGCTTTCTTTATATTTCTGCTCACCTTCTCTTTCAAACAGCACAAATGAACGACTCTTGAAATAGGGCTCTGTACGAACGCTCCAGAAGTCTTTTGTTTTGTTTTTCAAGTTGAAGGCATAAAAGTACGACATTCCTTTTTCGAGAGCTACCCAGCCAATATAGTATGGGTCATCATAGATGCCATAATAACTTTCGAAATTAATATAAATTTCCAACTGGTCTGCTGTGAGGGGATATGGATCCAGGAATGCCGAAGCTGATTTGCTGTGATTAATTCGATCTAATAGGCCTTCAACAACATCGACCAATAATGCTCGGGCTTCACAAAGCTCTAGGATATGTTGTGTGATGAATTGTAACCTGATATTTGAAGAGTCGCCAAAACATACGTAGGCCTCTTCTAGAATTAATCGGTTGTCGTGTTTAAGCTCGACAACGTACTCCCAAACGACCTGAGAAAATTCATCGGTATCAAATTGAATGAGCACTCGGTCTTCATAATCTAATCCGCGTGGAGGGGGTCTTTGACAGCTAGTAAATATCAAAAGCATCACGATCGCGACAAAACATCTATTCATTGCTCAGATCCTTGGTTCAAGTAGGCATGTTATATGTTTTTGGAATATTTTACAAATACGATCCCTTACTTTCCTTATACCAGTCTACAAAATGGCGAAGTCCCTGCTCAAGAGTGGTCTGCGGAATATACCCCAATTTGTTTTTACTGTGTTCTATATCTGCATATGTCATCAACACGTCTCCAGCTTGCATTGGCATAAATTTCTTATTTGCCTTCATACCAAGCGTCCGTTCTAATATTTCAACAAAGTCTAATAAGGCGATGGGTTGGTGATTGCCTAGGTTGAAAATCTCATGTCCTGCTCCTAAATCTACAGCTGCAATTGTCCCTTTCACGATGTCGTCAATATAGGTAAAATCCCGTTTGAGCTGTCCTTGATTATAGATTTCTATCACATCCCCTGAAAGGATTGCCTTTGTGAATGAATAGTAAGCCATATCGGGCCTTCCCCATGGTCCGTAAACGGTAAAAAATCTCAGGCCTGTCACTGGAATTCCATAGAGGGAATGATAAGTATGGGCCATCAGTTCATTGGCTTTTTTTGTTACACCATAGAGGCTTGCTTGCTGGTCTGTGCGGTCTTCTGGGGCAAATGGGACCTTGGTGTTAAGTCCATATACTGAAGAGGAGGATGCATAGATCAGCTTTGTATGAGGGTTATGTCGACAGCACTCTAGAACGTTAAGGAAGCCTTGTATATTGGTTTGAACATATGTTTGAGGGTGTGTAATGGAATATCTAACGCCGGCTTGGGCTGCTAAATGAACAATATGACTCGGAGAGTGATCTTTAATGCATTTAGTGAGGGTTGCTAAGTCGCAAATATCTCCTTCAATGACCTGAATCCCAGCTTGTTGTAATAATAATGACCGTTCTCTTTTCAATTTTGGAGAGTAGTAACTATTAAAATTATCAAAGCCAAGGACGCGGTCGCCCCGTTTTGCGAGTGCTAAAGCCAAATGAAATCCGATGAATCCAGCAGCTCCTGTGATGAAAATTTGCGCCATACAAACTACCTACGAGGGATAAGAAGTGATCCGATATTTTTCAATAATCCATTTTTCAGAAAGCCAAATTGAGCGGCGATGCGGACTCTTTCTAAAAAAGATCCTTTGGTCCAGATGCAAAAGGCTTCTATCATCATCTTTTGTTCATCAGAAAGTTCATCGTGGTATCTTTCCAAGAATTTCAGAGCTTGTTGTTCTTGTCGCTTTAGGGTTTTTGTGGAATGAGTGATGAATTCTTCTTTATTCTGTAAGAAGCTGCTGAGCTGTTTCATAAAATTGCCCGATTTCGCACCTACTGCATTGGCATAATGTTGACGATACAGTATTGTCTGTTCATTTACAAATCCGATTTTTCCCATTGCCACTGCCACTAGAGCGATCCACCAATCGTGCATGAGGGTTTCAGGTGGGATGGGCAATGCCTTTTTTACCAATGCCTGATTCATCATCGCTGTGCAGCCTGTCACCACGTTTTGGCCTAATACGCGAAAGAGTGTACGGGCTTTAAGTGGGGCTATTTGAGTATACTTGCAAAAAGAGCGAGATATTTCATTGAGTTGCTGGTCGACAACTTTAAGATCGGTGTGCACCAATACAGGTATGTGAAGATGGGTGTTTTCAAGTTCTTGTATTTTCGCCAAAGTCTTTGCCACTTTGTCTTTAAGCCATATGTCATCTTGATCAGATAGCATGACATAGGAAGCGTGGCTTTGTTGCATCAGAGCTGAAAAGTTGAGAATCACTCCAAGATTTTGTCCAAAGGGGAGTAATGTGATTTTCTTTGGATGCCTGGCAGCTATCTGTTGGATGATGCTTCGGGTATTATCTTTTGAGCCATCATCTCGAACAATGATATGAAGATTGGAATGCGATTGATCGAGAATAGATTCGATCTGCGCTTCGATGTAATCTTGGCCATTGTAGGTGGCTAATAAAACTTCAATATGAGGCTGGTCTTTCAACGGTATTTGCTCCTAATAAGTGCTTGAAATCAGCAAATTTAGCATAAAATTGGATTCGTTGGAAGGAGCCTTTTGTCTATACTGGCTTCAAAAAAGTGCGGTTCAAATTAATTTTTACCTTGGAAAACAACCAAAAAACGAGTGATTTTGGGTTGTCAAACGACCAAAAATGAGGTGATTTTGGGTTGGAAAACGACCAAATTTTTATTAAATTTACCTTAGAAAATAGCCAAAAAAGTGTTAATTTTGGGTTGTAAAATGACCAAACTCACATTAAATTTACCTTGGAAACTAGACATATAATGGTGATTTTGTGGTGTGAAATGACCAAGCTGGCAAATTTGCCTTGGAAATTAGCCAAAAAAATGATAATTTTGGGTTGTATTTCGACCAAGCTTACTTCAAATCTACCCTGGAAACTAGCCATGTTTAATAGGATCATAGACTTCCATCTTGATAAATGGAAAACTGACCCCTTTCGAAAACCACTTCTTCTTCGCGGAGCCAGGCAAGTTGGAAAAACCTATGCCGTTCGAAGATTGGGCGGCCAGTTTAAATATTTTGTCGAAGTTAATTTTGAACGATTAGAGGGTGCTATCTCTATTTTTGAAAAGGATCTCGATCCAGAAAAACTAATTTTATCGCTCTCACTTCTTTTAAAAACACCGATTATTCCAGGACAAACACTCCTATTTTTAGATGAAGTTCAAGAATCGCCTCGAGCAATTCTTGCGTTGCGCTATTTTTATGAGGAAATGCCTAACCTTCACGTCATTGCAGCTGGATCGCTGTTAGAGTTTGCGATTGCGAAAGTTGGAGTTCCCGTCGGACGGATTTCTATGCTTTATATGTATCCTCTTTCTTTTCTGGAATATCTCGTTGCGACTGGCGACAATTTAATAGCAAAGGAAATCTTAGACCACCCTCCTGGGATTCCTATTGAAGAGGTCGTTCACATAAAAATTCTAGGCTTATTGGGGGAGTATTTGTCTATTGGCGGAATGCCTGAGGCTGTTGCAAGATGGATTCAAACCAAAGATCCTGCATCTGCTTTAAATGTATTACAACAAATCGCAGCCACGTATAGGCAGGATTTTGGAAAATACGCTAGAAAAGCACAGGTGAATTATCTCGAGCAGCTTTTTCACCAAATCCCACATCTTATAGGCAAAGAATTTTCTTATCGAGAAATCCATGGGGAATATCGAAAAAGAGAACTAGCTCCTGCTATGGAACTTCTGGAGCGAGCCAACATCACCCATTCTATTCGTTATTGCTCCGGACAGGAGATTCCGATTGGAGCAGAAATTGATTTTGACTTATTCAAAGTGATTTATCTTGATATCGGTCTTTGCCAAGCGATTCTAGGATCCGATATTTCAATTTGGTTTTTGCGTCCTTTGGAAGGATTTGAAAATCGCGGTGAAATTGCAGAAGGATTTATCGGTCAGGAATTGATTTGTTATGCAAGCCCAGACAACAAAGCTGAGATGTACTTTTGGAAAAGAAAAGAAAAAAATAGCGCCGCAGAAGTTGATTACTTAATTCAAAGAGGGGAACGGATTGTGCCCATCGAAGTTAAAAGTGGACATGGGAGTTCATTGCGAAGTCTTCACCTTTTTTTAGACTCTCACCCTAAATCTATCTTAGCTATCCGTTTTTCTGCTCTCAACTATTCTGTAATGAATAAATTGGACTCACGACCTCTATATGCTGCTGCCTCTTTAGCTCACGATAGCCAAAGAGAAGCCTTAGCGCGTTTAGTCTCCATGAAGAGCTGATGGGTAGTTCCGAGCGCTAAACAGGAACAACGTATAGACGATACCGCTTGTCAAGGAAATCAGGAAGGGATTGGTGAACCCTGAAGCAAGCCAACTCAAAAATAGCACGAAGAGTCCTATTTTAAAACGCGACAAAGGTGGCGCCAAAATAAGGCTTGAAAGCACCCCAATGGCCAATAGGAATCCTAGAATGCCCATCGTCCCAAATTGCATTAGAAACGCAAGCCACTGTACTTCATAGGAATGAACAAGGCGATTATCTCGAATAAAGCTCTTAGCATAGCCTCCGATCCCTTTTCCAAACCAGGGGCTTTCGGAGTATTCGTCTAAAAGGGCATCAATTTGTTCAACTCTTGTTTTATCAGACACATAACTGTCGCGACTTAAAAACCGGCGCTCAATAATTTTATAAACGATATCTGGGCCTATGATGTATGTAGCAGTGGTTGCAACAAAGAGAAAAACCCCAATAGCTATCACAATGGACTTAAGTTTGAGTGTAAAAATATGCAAGCCTAGCGAAAGCAGTCCTATGGCTATTAGATAGCGGGAAAAACTAAGAAAGATTGCGAAAGTGCTAACTGCAAGGAATGCAGCTTGGAATTTTTTGCTCCAATGGATTCCGAAGGATTTTGATTGCAGAAAGAAAAAGAGCAAATAAGGAGTGACAACGTCCATAGACGTTTGAACACGAGGGAGGCCTGCAAAGATTTCCATGCTCATGAAGCGGATTCCGGTCATGTCGATGATAGCCCACATGTTGATAAGTCCTAAGAGATGGAGGGTGACGAGGGTAACTTTTATCAAAGAGTAGGTAAAATTTGTGAGTAGAACTGTTTTTAGGATCTGTTGAAAAGTGATAAGGCCTTCGGCTTCAAAATAGATGGAGATGACGATAATTGAGAGTGTTATAATAAAAAGCTTTAATTGATCTATAGTGCTTTCTGCAGGTGTTTCACTTTCTAAAAGGCTTATTACAATCCAGAAGGATAAAAATGCGAGCGCAGTGCCAAAAAAGAGGAGAGTTTTAAGTTGCAATATGTTTAATTTTCGGCAGATGATAACATAACTGCAGCAAGTGATGAGGGTCATAATAAAGGCTAAGCTTTTGATATTGAACATTCCGTGGCTGCCATCAGAGGGAATCATCAATCCAGCAGCAAGCAGTAAAAAGAAGGGGAATACGAAAAACAGTTGTAGGGATGGAGTTAGCTTAACGATCATGTTGTTTTGCCGAAAAAATTAGATGGATTTTCATTTTACATGTTCCATATGATGTTTGTAAAGTAATAGCCCCACAATTTTCCCAGATTTGTGCAATGTTTTACCACAGAGATCACAGAAAGAAGAAGAGAAGGAAACAGAGATTATTGGTTTAATTTCCTTCCCTCTGCGTCTCCCCGCCTCTGCGTCTCTGCGTTAAATATTATAACGAATTTAACGCAGAGACGGGGAGACGCAGAGGGAAATTATAGGTCATTAAACCAATAGCCCCCTCCTTCTCTCGTTCTCTTCTTCTCTCTGCGATCTCTGTGGTAAAAGATATTGAATAAATTTTATGTAGGAGATAAGTAAGTCTGTGAGCAAGTCATTGAAGGCGATTATATTTTTAAAAGTGGCTAATAATGGCGCTAAAATTAAGCGTTTGTGCGATGCGATTTCACATTATTTCTTACGTAGCCAAGCAGTTTTGATTACAGTTCCAACTCATGAGATTGCCGCATATATTGATCAGCTTTTGTGGAGCCATCCTGAGGGCAAGTTTATTCCCCATAGCATCGCAACGACAAAGACGACTGAGAAAATAGCAATTGCAAATGTGCAGCAAAACGTCAATGAATCAAAGATCCTGTTTAATTTGTGCCCTGGAGCAAGTCCAATAGCAGATCAATTTGACACAGTTCTTGAATTATTGGATTCCACAACCGCAGATAAGTTAGAGCATTCGATGTCAAAACAACGAGAATACGAGAAATTAGGTTACACGATTCTGGAGCGTTAGTATGTTTGTCACTCAAAACAAAGTAAGAATGCATGACACAGACATGGCAGGCATTCTCTATTTTGCAAGACAGTTTCGTTTTGTGCATGACGCCATCGAGGATTTTTCAGAAAGCGAGGGATTAAGTTTCGATGATCTCTTTCACAAAGAGCATTTCGTCTTTGTTGTGGTGCATGCCGAAGCTGATTATTTGGCTCCGTTGCGTGTGGGGGATGTTTTAGAGGTGCGGTTAACTATTGAGAGTATTGGGGCTTCATCCTTTACGGCTTTTTTTCAGATCTTTCGGATCAAAGATAATCTGCTTGTGGGAACAGCCAAGACGGTTCATGTGACGCTGGACCGGGAAACGAGAAAGAAGATCCCCATTCCTGATTCATTTCGTACCATCCTAGCCAAACACCATGCAGGCGTTTCAGGCTAAGCAGGAAAATTCTACGTGCCCGAGCCCGTGTGCGTGCCCGTGCCCGAATTAATTAGTCTTTTCCTAATATTTGGTAAAGGAAAAGACCAATTAATTCGGGCACGGGCACGCACACGGGCTCGGGCACGTAGAATTTTCCTGCACAAGCGTTTGCTATTACTTTTCATCGGTGTATTCGCTGGCTTTGCGTAGGCGTATCAAGCTTCCTATCGGAGAATATTCCAAGATTGTTCCCTGATCTTTTTCCCCTTTTAATAAGATTGCCATGCGTCTTGTATTGCTTTTTCCTAAGTTTGCTTTGGCCAATTGAACAAAGGTCTCGTAGTTCAGCTCTTCTAGCCCTTGAATCCTTTTTGCTATCCAAGAAAAATCCCCTCGGAAGTCAACTGCTAATGCTTGCAGAAGGTCTGTCATCTCTTTTATGGTTTTGGGAGGTTCTTTCAGTTCGTGCAACACTGCTTGCTTAATTTGCTCAAAGCGTTCTCTGGGCAACTCTAGAGGCATTTCTTGTAAGAATGTTTCCAGAAATAGCTCGAAACGTGCCAATAGATCTCGTACAGAATGGGTGCTTGACTGCACTCCAAAAATATTAAAGAGCTGGCGGTTAATATCCTTGCCTTCGCTATAAACTACGTAACCTGTTTGTTGTTTGGTGCGCAATGTGGCAAAAAATGGATTTTCAATTGCCTGCATGAGTACTTGTTGAGCTGCCCGTTCTTTGAAATTAAATGTAGGGTATTCAATTGCAAGTATTACAGCATTGCCTTGGGCTTTTGTTGCGACTTCCCATAAATAGGGGCCTTGATGTTCTGAAAGCTTTATGATTTCTGGACGTTTTGTTGCACCCTTGGCGTAAGGCTTGGCTTCTAGCGTATTGAGAAGCTTTTTGGTGAGTCTGTCTGCCTGCTGCAGTTCCATATCTCCATAAAGCATTCCTTGAACGTAGGCTTGATTAAAAAGAGACTCAGAATACTGATTAAATTTCTCTTGAGAAACTCGGTTGATCGCTACAGACTTTTGCTTTTCTGTTGAGAATTTTTTGTACAGGACTTGTTTGAGGTATTCTGCAGCCTGTTGAAAGGGGGATTTCTTTGAAAAATTCTGATAGTCTCGTCTCAAAGCCTGACGATATGTTTCTAATTGAACTTCTGTTAGCCGTACTTGCTTGAGTCTTTTTAAAATCTCGTCAAATAAGGCCTCAGCTTTATCGCTATAGCCATCGATGCCGATTTGAATTCCATTGTCCTTACGCACTATTTCATAGCTTAAACCAGCAAGGTTGGCTGGATAACTAATTCCTCGCAGCTCTTCTCTAAGGCTTTTCACATAAAGATCGGCGAGAATTGTCTTGGTTGCACTGCCAATTTCAACTTCAGGGGTTTTTATTTCAAAAATCCAGCCTACTTGGGGCATGTGGTAATGCTGATCTTTTGAGAAATAGACGATGCCCCGTTTATCGTTTAAGATTGTTGAAGGGGTGGGAATATTTTCTTTGAGATTGAAATTCTTGAGTTCTGCACTTACGTTGTTGAGGTTTGGGGATAATAGGTGTTGGGGTATGAAAGGATTTTTTGGTGGAAGGTCTATCGACTTATTTTTGTCTGCAGCATTTTGCCATTGTTGGAAAGTACGCTCATCTATAGGTTTGAAGCCATATTCGACATGCATCCATTTTTCTGTTTTTATGGGGGTCACTTTTGTAATATTTGAAGGTGCGGTGACATAAAAAAGGGTTTGTGCTGGCTTAAGCTCATTTATGAGGTCTTGTATAGCCGCTGGATCAAACTTTTGTACGATCAACGTCTTTTCAGGATATGTTGGCAATTCTTCATAGGGTCCCCAAGTAGCATGCTTCATAAGATATTCAAAAGCATCTTCCCTCGCTTGGTATTCGTAGTTGATGACCCCCATTTGATGAATTTCATCAAAAAGATATGAGGGATATCCTTTTTCCTTAATGAACGCAATGGTTTCAAAAACCAATGTGATCACATCCTCGACATGTTCAAGACCCTCGTCTGTAAGTTCTATTTCTAGATAAATTTCCATATTTTGAGGACTTAATCTAACTTGTCCGCACTGCAGTTTATCCGCCAGGTGCTTCCGTTTTAATTCTGCTAGCAAACTTTCTTCCCCTTCATGCCCCAGGATGTAGCACAGCATTTGAGAGGGAAGTGTATCTGTCATATTTGCGAATCTTTCTGGCAGATCCCAAACTAACTGTAGGTTGCGCGTATTTTTTATTGAGTTGACATATACAATGCTTGGTTTGTCCTGGTAAACATGTAGAGGTTCGTTTGAAGTAAATGCTTTGAGATTTCTGTTTGGAACAGCTTTAAAATCGCCGACAACAAGGTCAAGGAGTTGATCTAATGGCATCGAAGAATACACCACAAGGCGCATTAGGTTCGCGCTGTAATGTTTTTGATACCAATCTAAAAAGGTTTCTCTCGATACTTGGGATAATGTGCCAATGTTTCCGATGTTAAAATTGTGATACGGATGTTTTGGATTTGCTAGTTCTTTATCAACCATAAATCCGCGCATATCATCATTGTCAAGATGCATGCTATATTCTTGATTGATGGCTTGCAGTTCACGTGAAACGCCAGATGGATTGAAGAGGGGTTCCTTAAAAAACTCAGAAAAACGGCTCAGGGCTTCCTCAAAGGCATCATTGTTGACAGAAAAGAGATATGACGTTTGCAGAGTACCTGTAAAGGCATTGGTAGATCCTCCATGTTCTGAAATGAATCGCTGATAACTGGATTCCTCAGGATATTTTTTGGTGCCTAAAAACAACATATGTTCAAGGAAATGGGCAATTCCAGGATATTCTTCAGGGTCATCCCAACTTCCAGCTTGTACAGTTAATTCGGCTCCTGATTTATCTGCCGTGGGATCAGAAATGAGGTATACTTCCAAGCTGTTGGCGAGTTTTAATTTTAATACTTGTCTGCCAGCGAGATCTGGATTTTTTAAAGGGATTTGAGCTTCATTGGGAATGATTGTGAAATCGGAGCTATCGGCTGAGAGATAGGTCAAACAACAGATTAAATGAATGAGAAAATAAGTCGTTTTTTTCATAAAAATACCTGAATTTAAGTGATTTGCACTATTTTACACGTTCAGCGAAATCCTTCCAATCTTTATCGAATGGGAATCCTAACAGGATTGCAGAAATCCATAAGATTAGGCAGGGAACGTCGGAGAAGAAAGGTAACAGGATATGCAGGATCAGGCAGGATATGAAGGATAGTAAGCACCCTCTCTTTAAAGGATGAAATATGAAGGCTGAAGGATGAATTCTGCTATACAATTGCTATTCTTTATCCTTCAGCCTTCATATTTCATCCTTTAAAGAGTGGATGCTTACTATCCTTCATATCCTGCCGCTTGCGATCCTGCATATCCTGTTACTTTTCTTCTCCGACGTTCCCTGCCTAATCTTATGGATTTCTGCCATCTTGTTGAAGACGCTTGCAAAAATTTTGTTTCTGTTGTACAAAAGGAGGCAAAATGTGTCATTGAACCATTGTTGCATTGAATCATTTGTGTTTTTGTTGTATAATGAGATTATTAGATAGCAAGAGGTTTATATGACATTAAGCAAACGATCACAAAAGCAACATCATGAGCATGAATTAAGGCTAACTCTCGATGCAAGAAAGCGCATCAGCTTAGCAAAACTTCTGCCTGATTATGATGTCAGCTCGATTAGGGCTTACATGGAGGGTACCAAAATAGTTCTCGAGCCAATGGCAGAATTACCCGCACACGAGCTTTGGCTGCATAAAAATCCTAAAGCTCTAAAAACTGTACAAGAAGGATTGAAGAAAAAAGGCAAACATTATTTAGGTTCATTTTCAAAATACTTAGATGACAACAATGATCTTTAGACTGATTTTTAACGATGATGCAAAAGCGCAATTTCAAGAATTAGAAAGTTCCAAAGATAAGCAGTCTGCCCATAAAGCAGTTTGCAAAACATTGGCTTTTATGGAATCAAATTTGCGACATCCTTCATTAAATACACATGAGTTTACTAGTTTAGCCGGCCCTGACGGTGAAAAAGTTTTTGAATCGTATGCACAAAATAGAACTCCGGGCGCTTACAGAGTGTTTTGGTATTACGGTCCAAAAAAGAAAGAAATCACGGTCGTTTCAATAGTACCTCACCCGTAATCTATAAAACCAAAAACATCAGCTTGCAAAAATTTTGTTTCGGTTGTACAAGAAGAGCAGAACGTCTCACGGAATAAGGCTGTATAATGATCAATGTCGTAATTGCGGGTAATAATGCCTTAAGTCAACATATTGCCTCCATCCTAGCGCAAGAGCAGCACAATGTTTTCATCATCGACGAAGAGTCAGATTCTTCGCATGAAGCGGCCCCCATTGCCAATGTAACGATCCAAAAGGGCTCGGCGACTGATTGGGAACTCCTCGAAGATTTTCTCGAGTTTTCACCAAATATCTTTGTAGCGCTCACTGATCATGATGAGACGAACCTTGTCGCTTGCGCCATTGCAAAGCAACTTCAGTACCCAAGAGCTGTTGCATATGTTCATGACAGTCGTTTTCTTGAAAAAGCTAGAATCGATTTCAACCATATTTTTTCTGTTGATTATTTCATCTGTCCAGAAGTCACCATTGCTCAAGACATCTTGAAATATGTGATTAGTCCTGGCTCTTTAGCTTTGGAAAATTTTGCGTATGGTGCCTTGCAATTGCGCACTCTTTTAATTCCAGAAGATTGGAAAGAGGGGGGAGTTCCCCTGCGTGATCTCGATTTTAAAGGCAATATTATTGTTGGATTGCTGCGTCGGTCTATTCGAGATGAAGAGACGTATGCATTAAACCCTACATTGATTTTTCCTCACGGGGAAGACGTCATTTTACCAGGAGATGAGGTGACATTCATTGGTGAAACCGATGCAGTGTCAGCGCTTCATGAAAAGTTTGGCATCACACAAAAGGAAATTCGCTCAGTTGTGATCATGGGTGGGTCAGATACTGCATTGCAATTGGCAAAGCTTCTTTCTGCACGCAACATCAACGTACGCATTATAGAGAAAGATTATGCTAAATGCACAAGCCTTTCAGAAAGGTTGCCAAATTGCACAATCATGCATCACAATACTTTGGATTTGGATTTTCTTCGATTGGAAAAAATTGGAAAAGCAGACTTGATAGTTGCTTGCACCAACCAGGATGAACATAATGTCCTCGCAGCTTTTTTGGGAAAGGAAGTTGGATGCCAAGAGATCATCGTAATGCTCAGCAATCTCTCTTGCGTTCCTATATTGGAACGCGTGGGCATTAAACATATTGTTTCACCTCGAATCAGCGCTACAAACTTAATTCTATCTCAGATGTTTTCTGGGCGAGTTAACTCCCTCATCTCACTATATGAAAACCAAGCTGAAGTATTGGAAATTACTGTTTCGATGAACTCAAAGATTGCTGGAATTCCGATCTCAGAATTAGGACCTTATCTACCTAAGGATTTTCTTATTGTGATGATCCAAAACAGGGGCAGAATCATGATTGCACACGGAAATCGGATAATTTCCCCTGGGGACACTGTAATCGTTGTAACAGATCCAAAAAATATTGAAGAACTTGAACAAATCTTCTGACAAGATATAACCTATGTCATATCGCGAAATCGTAAGAATTTTAGGCCTGAACTTTCTTCTCTTGTCACTAATAATATGGATCCCATTACTGATTGCTGCATATTATCAATTTTATGCATCTCCAACAGAGAATCCACAGCCCCATTCCACCCTTGCATTTTTTGAAACATTTGTGATTTGCCTGGCCTTAGGGGCCTCCTGCATCGTGTTAGGACGAAAATCGATTGAAAAAATCAATCGCAAAGATATTCTAGTAATCATTGCTTGCTTGTGGTTTATCACACCAGGAATTGCTGCACTGCCTTTTCTCCTCAGTGGAACACTCACCAATCCCTTTCAGGCATACTTTGAAATGACATCTGGGTTGACAAGAACTGGAGCCACCATTTTGGAGGAAAAACATTATAATGCCGATACAGGGGAAGAAATAGCGATCACAAAAGTAGCCCACAATGGTTATGACACTCATTATTCATACTACGGAACTGTGGCTCCAGTAAGAAATCCGGTAAACTATGAAGTGAAGCATGAGGGTTTTGAAGCAGTTAGCAAGGCTCTTCTTCTTTGGCGAAGCCTTGTGCAATGGATGGGGGGCTTTGGAGTCATAGTATTATTTGTTGCTGTATTGCCATCGACGTTCAGTGGAAAGTTCTTTTTCCAACCTGAAATTGTTGGGCCTCCACGTGATTCCCTCATCCCTCGTGTAGCCAGGGCAGCCCTGCAATTAGCGATTGTATATTTAATCCTATCCAGCTTGCAAATTGCTCTCCTTAAATTGACCAATATGGAGATGTCTTGGCTCGATGTATTTGCAGTTACCTTCTCAACAATATCTGGAGGGGGCTTTTGTCTACACAAGAGCAATATTGGATATTATCAGAATGTGCATACAGAATGGATTGTCGCGCTTTTTATGGTGTTAGGAGGCACTAATTTCACAATCTATTATTATTTATTTCGTGGAAAATTTTACCGAATTGTCAAAACAGAATTTTTTCTATATTTGATAACTCTCTTTATTTCATGTTGTCTTGGTGTTTGGTTCTTGGTAGGGGCAAAAAAAGTTCTTACACAGGGAAATGGTGCCGGAGAAGGCTTATTTTCTTTTGCAGAAGCAGTGCGATATGGAATTTTTCAAATCATTTCCTCGCAGACCACAACCGGTTTTGCAACAGCCAACTACATCACATGGCCATATACTTTTCAGTCGTTGATGCTCATATTAACATTTGTGGGAGCAATGTCGGGTTCCACAAGCGGGGGCATTAAATTGATAAAGGAATATATTTTCTTCAGCATTGCTCGATTGAAATCGGAGTCATTGTTTCTTACAGAACCAGTTCGTCAATACAAGATTAAAGGGCAAGTGATTGATTCAGAAGTGGTCACATCAGTGTTTTGCATAGCGCTCATGTGGTTTTTAGGAACGACCATCGGGACATTTCTATTTATTGTGGATGGCGTCGACCAGCAAACATCGTTGGGCTTGGCTGCCTGTATGATAAATAATTCGGGGATCACCTTTCATCTGGCATGGCCTACGGGCAACTGTGCATTCCTGTCAAACTTTAGTTTGATCGTGTCATCCATTCTCATGATTTTGGGTCGTCTTGAATTTTTTGCGATCTTGGCTCTCCTCGTCCCTGCCTTCTGGAAAGACTGATGTACACGATGGGCTGTCGTGTGTGTA
>JABDBC010000046.1 GCA_013288825.1 Chlamydiota bacterium | reverse complement strand
AAAGAAGCCGGTTGGCACGATGTCGGCTTGATAACGCCCAACCTTTAAACAAACACACTGATTGTTGACCAAAGCATCTATCACAAAAGCCGATGCCTCCGGAGACAATAACAACCTTTGCCCTCCCAGCAGCCTATCAACAATAAATTCCTGGAAGAGATCCCCCACACCAAATGTTATTATTGTTTTAGAGACATCGTCAGAGAGGTGGGAAAATGGAATAGATAACGTATTTATGTAAAAACGGGAATCAGATTCTGAGAGAACCAACTCTACTTCTATATTGCAAAGGGGAGGCTCAGGAGGCAAGTAGAGGCGTTTTGAATTATAAGA
Source organism: Chlamydiota bacterium (assembly GCA_013288825.1). Classification (GTDB taxonomy): domain Bacteria; phylum Chlamydiota; class Chlamydiia; order Chlamydiales; family Parachlamydiaceae; genus JABDBC01. The sequence goes on along the minus strand of JABDBC010000046.1, from coordinate 18,401 downwards.
TGCATTAGGAGTTACTACACAATCTTCATGCCATTCTCGAATAGTTGATTGACAGCTGCTTAGAAAAAGAGAGGCTACAATCAGCCCCCCTCGTAACCATATTTTCATGAGTGACTATGGGCGTGAACGATGAAGTCAGAATTCTGATGAGAATGACCCCCGCCTTTCCTTGATAATACCACTACAGCCAAAACAATAGCTACGGCACCAATCGCAATAGCAGGTTTTACATAGGCGGAATAATCGCGGCAACTTTCATAGCACGGACTATCGCAATCAGAATTGTCGCAAGCTGAACTATTAGTGTTGTTTGAATTGCGAGAAAAGTAGGAATCTAATACTCCTGTCTCTGCATGCACATTCCCTATTGGGCAAATAGCCATGGCAAATAAAACAATCAATAACAAGCTACTCTTGAATTTTTTCATAAATGTTCCCCGTAATATTTGATAAATAGGATGAGCATGCAACTATTTTTGCTTGATTTTTACGCTAGTGGCAATGAGAGTGGCCATGGCAACTTCCCCCTTCAGAGTTTTGAAGAGCAACGGCAATAATTGCAACTAAAGCGATCGCTCCTAATGCTATTGCTGGTGTCACGCATGGAGCACTGCGACATTCCTCATAACCACAGCCTGCAATTTCAGAACAATACTGCTCGCCATGTAAGGATTGGGTGAAAGATCCAAAGAAAATAAATAACGCTATTAACGCGCTAAATTTGCGAATGTTTTTCATTTGTCACTCCTAAAGTTACCAGTGCTCATTGGCATGAGGAAATCAACCGAAATTTACGTTAGAAGAATGCGAAATAGAAGTTATAAGCGCATGCTAAAAAGCCAATAAAGAATGGCAGCAAACAGACAAAGTGTCTGCTGCCAAACTTTCGTAATAACGATTCAGTTATTCGTGGCTATGGCAATGGCCGCTGCTTCCATGGCCTGAGCCTTGGCAAGCAACCGCTATGATTGCTACAACAGCTACTGCTCCGAACGCAACATATGGTGTCATCGAGGCGCTGCGGCAGCACTCATATGGCGCGCAATCGTCTTGACTATAACATTCTTGCGCATTCAATACCTGGCCTGAAGTGACGACTAAAGCAGCCATTGCCAATCCCACAACTAGACTTTTTAAACTTTTCATAATGCTCTCCTTTACCGACAAGGGTTTCTGAGGGGGTTACCTCACAACCAGATTAAATTCTATCAATTCACTATACATATTACACATCTCACTATTTTAAGCAAATTTTTTTCGCAGATCGTCCACACTAGATCAAGAGCACTATTCTGAAAGATATTGATCCTAAATAAGTTATGATTTTGAAATCTCCTCAAAACGAAGCGATCGCATCGACTTGAAAAACTCCTTATAAAAATCGGGAAACTCATCTTTTAATGCAGCAGCCGTTAAAATATAGGCCGATCCGTCTTTTATTAAAATGACATGCATCTCCTTAATTTCGCCCCATTGTGTGTGCATTTCCACTTGGGATAAGCTTGCCATACCAGCCTCTGTGCGTATGCTGCCAAGGTCTTTCCATGCAATTCCTTGAGCATCGTTGATGGACTTCACAATCTTCAAATAGTCCTTTAAAGAGCCTTTAAAAGGGGCTATTCCCAAATTTATGGATGGTGGGAATTCCCGTTTCCCTTTGCCCACAACCATGTAGTAGACATGTTTGGGGAGCGTTTTGGTGTCAGCACTGAGCCACCCTGTGGGGGGAGTAAACTGTACTGTCATGGTGTCTTGAGTGGCATGAATAGGCTCTGGATTGATTTGAGGCAGTGTAGTTTCCTCGCAATGACAAAACAGCGGGCACATGATTATTATGAGCAACAGGAAAAAATTATTAATGTTCATAAGAGACCTTCCTTTTTGAAAGAGGCTCTCAGATTAAAACAGCGCTGAATTTTTACCAACCTCTTAATAACACAAGTTGCTAGTCATGCAATGCTTTTAAATGGGGCCAAGAAAGGACATAAGGGACAAGGGACCTAAAGGACATAAGGGACGTAAAGGACTTTAAAGGACAAGGGACCTAAAGGACATAAGGGACAAAGGACATTTGTTGTCCCTTATGTCCCTTGTCCTTTAAAGTCCTTTACGTCCCTTATGTCCCTTGTCCTTTAAAGTCCTTTAGGTCCCTTGTCCCTTATGTCCCTTGTCCCTTATGTCCCTTGTCCTTTCTTCGGGCTTTACATAAATTGGGGAAACTGGCTAAGCTGATGGCAACAAAAAAGAGAGGACACTATGTCCGAACAAAAAACCAATACAGTCGCCGCAGAGCAAATTAACGAAGTCGTCAACGACCCAGGGAAATCTAATCAAGATCTCTCGCTAGAAGCTCTCATTCTTCTTGTTAACGCCCAGCGCTTGACAAATCTGCAGAAACAGACCACCACCGAATTCAAAGACTTAAAAGCGCGCCAGGAGCAAGTCAGTTTCCTTCAAAAGCTCATCAAAAAGATCAATGTTTCAGTAAGCCAGTCGGGTGAATTAGACTGCACAAACAACAATGAACTTAAAGAGATGCTGCAAAAAGCGAAGACGATGGGCGTCGACATCAAAGAAGATCTGAACAAATTTAACAAAAACGAAAAAGATGCCCTTGTAGAAAACCTCCGAATGACAGTCGATGACCTCAACGTAAAAAATGACATGCAATTGCAAGGGATCAATCGACTTACAAATGAAAGATATGAAGCATATCAAATGGCCCGCAGTATTTTGAAACCATTGCACGATGCGAAAATGAAAGTCGCTCAAGGCGTAAGATAACTAATAACATAAGAAATCATAAGAAGGAAGGCTGTTATGGCAATAAGAGCAACTAATTTCAGTTCTGATACTATCTCATCTTACTACTCTGAGAATGCTAGTTCTGAACATAATGCCACAAAATTCTCAGCTAAACAGGAAGCTCATTACGGCTGGGAAAGTTTTGATACAATAGATTTTACCAAAAAAATTTTTGACGATCCTACTCGTAAATTGGGGCCAGATCAGATTGCTGCGATGATTGAAGAGACTAACAAAGCTAAAACTCAAGGCACACCTGCACCACGGACCCATATCATTCAGAAACTTTGTTATGATCTTGCTCTTTTGTGGGATCTCTTCACTGCCAATCGCACTCAGAAAGAAAATCAGGAACAAACTCTTAAAGAAAAAACGGATGCTCTTTTTAAAGAAAAGCAGTCTGAAAGTGAGTTGCGAAAGGAACAATTCAATGCCCAAAAAACTCTCAATGAGTTAGCTGAAAAGAAAAAAACGACAGAAAAAGTAAGCTTCTTCTTGGCAATAGCCTCCATCTTGGGCGTTGTGGCTGCGATTGCAACAGTTGTCATCACCAAAGGAAAAGCATTTCAAGCTGCAATTGCAGCTTTTAATGGAGTTGTAGGACTAGCTACTGGCGGTAGTAAGATTGTCGAGACCAACTGTCAAGTGAATATGGGTGAGTTACAAGGTAAAATGGCCGGACTCAAGGCTGGAAGCACTGCAAGTCGAACAAAATTTGAAGATTTATTAGAAGATACAAAAAAAGAATCACAAGAGATTGGCAATTTAGATATCGGCCTTAGCAAAGCCCTTTCGAATGCACATAAAGCAGCTCAAGCGATATCAAATTAATAGGAGGGTAATATTATGTTAGGCAGGACAGTAGAAACAGTACAAGCAACAACAAGTATCGAACAAGAAGAAGATGCTATTGTTGCTGCAAAGATTGCTGCAGAGTTAGAGCAGGCAAAAAAAGAAGAATACGTTAAAACACGTGAACTTACGCAACAAGAAATGTGTGTAAATAACTTAAGTCCTATCATTTCGAACACTGAAACAGTCGTTCCCGCTGATGCAATTCATACTTCAGGTATTTCCGGAGCAAGGAGAACCAGTGTAACTGCAAAAGTCATAGATGAAGAAATCAGGGTTGCTGATGTGGCTGTTACAAAAGTTGATGATGTGGCTATTGCAACAAGTGCCATGTTAAACGATGGTTCAACGACAGTAATGGATAGCATGATAAGCTCCCTTCTAGTGCAATATAATAAGGAAATAGATAAAGGGGAAAATGCAGATCCTGATGTGCTTCATAGATACGCTATACGAATGTTGAAGTGCCTTATGCGTCGTGGTGTGAGAATAGAGCAAGAGCACATTAATGAAATGATGAAGGAAACTGATTCTCTTGCGAAAAAACATCAAGAATCGTTCAGAGTAGGTTGGGCGATTCCATTTGCTGTAATGTCTGCAGTGCTCAATTTTGGTGCAGGATTCTGTGGACTATCTCCATTAATTGGAAAACAGCTTCTTCTTTCCATACAAACGACAAAGACATTGGCAACTGCTGCTCATAGTGTGAGTGCAATGGGACACGGTGCTGGCACGATTCAGAAAATAATGGATGAGGAAGGTGCTGGTAAACGAACTGGACTACAATTTCTGGTGGAAAAAAGTCGAGAGGAAACAAATACAAGACGCACTTCTCGTGGGGATTTCAATTCTGAGGAAAAAGGTGCAGCTCATACTGAGAGAGATACAGAAAGTAAACGTCATAATGTCTGGTCAAACTTGACAGGCAGCACGGCCGGCTAAGAAAGAGCCGCAGTAGGCGTGCAAGCGGGGACGGTTCTCGCATAACGGTGTAGCTTTTAACACAGGCGCCCACACAAAAGCCTAGTCCGCCTGTGTTAGAAAGCTATACCGTTATGCAGAACTGTCCCAAGCGGGCTGATCAAGACTCCATTCCATCCAAGACAACCTACAATCTTTACTTTTCACAGCTTGCTCCAAAATTTTGAGGATGTTATCTTTGAGAGTAAGAGGGCAATATGAATTTATCTCAAAATATGAAAAATTTCATTTCTAAAACGTTGATAGAGGGTGGGGTTAAACGTGCGGCTCTTTTTGGTTCATTTGCACGAGGAGACGCAACCGAAGATAGCGATATTGATCTACTGATTGAATTCAGAGGAAAGAAAAAAAGCCTATTTGATCTAGCTGCTCTAAAGATCCAACTAGAAGAGAATCTGGGTAGGAACGTAGACTTAATTACTTATAATTCTTTACATCCATTGCTTCGAGATCGCATCTTGTCAGAACAAGTAATAATTTTATGAAAAAAGACCCAAAAATATTTTTAGGTCATATTTTTGAGTGTATCGAACTTATAGAAATCTATATTAAAAATCAGACAATCGAAAGCTTTAAAAATTCAATCCAACTTCAAGATTCTCTAATCAGGCGCTTGGAAATTATTGGCGAAGCCATTAAAAATCTACCTGAAGATATCAAAAAGAAGTTTCCAGAAGTTTCATGGAAAAACATTGCAGGCATGAGAGACATACTTATACATGAGTATTTTGGGGTCGACCTCGATCTGACTTGGAGTGTTTTAACTAATGAAATTCCGAAGTTGAAAAAGCAAATTCAATCGATCCTGAAAAAGCTATGAAACGCCAAGCTTAATGGTGTTCGAGCTTAATGTGCACCTAACCTGAATATCTTCTGCATTACTTTCCGAACACCTTCCGCTCAGAAACTCATGTTTAATGTGTCCATCCTGCGATATCACTGGAACGGCATTTCTTAAAAATGATGGCACCTTTGCATTCGTCCACCACTTACTAATGGTCGCTGTCTCCCCTGGAAATGGATCAGACAATTTGGCTGGACCTATCTCATACTGTCCCTCCGGCAAATACACTTCCAAATGCCCATCCCAAACATGTTTCCAGCCTGTTTTAACCGCCTTAGGTGCATCACAGCGGCTAACAGATACACTCCAATCTCCATAACACCCCGTTTCTAATGGCTGCACAACAGTCACACACACATCCACCACTGATTTCTTTTCAAACAAAAACATCTTTTTCCGATCAATATAAAGACAATGAGATCCGACAATGATTTGCTTGTTGCTGGCTCCTTCCTCCAAAAACTTTACTGCTAGCTGCCGTTGTGGTCGCGACAAACACACGTTATTTTGCTGGCAAATCATTGTAACAAGCATCTTAAGTTCTAGAGGCTCCATTGGCGGCAACATACTCAAATCAAGGAAAAGTCCCCTTTTGCTTCGCTCAATTCTATGCAAATATTCCTTCAATCTTTCTTGAAAATAAACATTCACTTCCTGAGCTTCATCGGCAAGATGCTGCAAATTATGACACACCTCCTTGCCAAAATCCTTGGCGAGTTGAGGAATAATCTGAACGCGAAATTTGCCTCGTAGAAACTTTGGATCTAAGTTTGTGCTATCTTCAAAAGCCTTAGTCGCCTTATGCCCCTCATTCTCAAGCCATTTTTGCAATTCACTCTTTGAGAATTTTAACAAGGGACGCCACAGCTGGATTCCATAAAGATTCGTTTGTTCACACAAACTTCCTAAAGAAGTCAAACTACTTCCCTCGAGAACCCTTTTTAAAACAGTTTCTGCCTGGTCATCCGCATGATGTGCCACAAGAACCGCTTGAAAGTCATGCTCTTGAGAGAGCTTCTCAAAAAACCTCAATCGCTCTTCACGACAAGCAGCTTCTAGATTGCCGTTTAATTGACCGGGATGGATCTTTTTTAAATAAAAAGGGACCTGCATCAGATGTGCCAATTCAGACAATTGGAGGGCTTGTGCAGCGCTTTCTTCACGCCATCCATGATCCACATGCGCCACAGAAAAATTGAGCAGGCTATTTTGTCTATATTTCAGCAATAGATAAAAGAGTGCTAAAGAATCGGGACCTCCCGAAAGGGCCAGCAGCAGTGGTTTGTCAGGTTTATGATGTTTTTTTAAGAATTGCTCTACAAAAAGTTCTAGTGAGTGATTCATTAGAATCCATATGATTTATAATAAATGTAACTCAAAATAATTAATCCAACTAATATCCAAAATAAGATGGGAGGAAGATCTCGACCAAGATGGAGAGCCAGTTCCTTTTGTTGATCCAAACTAGCTTCATTTAACTTAAACCACTGGGCTTCCTCATCCGTTTGTTTGGGCTTTGAATCGTCAGCGAAGACTTCTTTTAACTCGAGAACTTGACGTATAGGAACCCAATGTAAAAAACCCTCTTTCCAAACTAAAGTATCAGGCGTAATGCGTAAATCTCTTTTTAATTCTAAGACAGAATATGGCCCTTCCTGTTTCCCCTGAATAAAAATAAACCAAACGGCTTGGGTCATAATTACACCTACATTGGTATCAACGATTGTATCAAATCATCAGATTCTTGTATCCTAATATGAGATATTACAAGATTTTACCACAGAGATCGCAGAGAGAAGAGGAGGAGGCTACTGGTATAACTTCATCCAAAAGATAGCTTTAACGAAACTTATAATTCCCTCTGCGTCTCCCCGCCTCTGCGTCTCTGCGTTAATCATTATAACGAATTTAACGCAGAGACGCAGAGGCGGGGAGACGCAGAGGGAATTATAAGTCATTAGAGCCGTATTTAATCCCTTGGACGAAACTAAACCAATGACCAGATTCCTTCCTTCTCTTCTTCTCTCTGTGATCTCTTTGGTAAAATCTTGCAGAGAAGTTTTATTGATTTCAAAAAGCTATTTTTTATGCCCATACTTTGGCGTTATTTGCTCTCTCACTACTTGCGTGTTTTCTTTTTTTGCTCCATTGCATTCATCGCAATTTTGCTAACGATGCGATTAAATGAGATTGCCCATTTCGCCACTTTGGGCGCTGAAGGAATCTACATAATATTATTTACCCTCTACCAAATTCCCTACATCTTACCCATTGCAATCCCTATCGCATGCTTAATATCTGCAGTACTCCTTATCAAGCGACTCTCAGATACACACGAGCTCACGGCTTTGCGAGCCTCTGGAATTTCCATTTCCAGCATTCTTACTCCCATTCTTTTTGCAGCTTCCATAGTAACTCTAGGAAATCTCTATATCACTTCCGAGTTGGCAACTAACTCACACCTATCTGCAGGGATGCTAAAAAGTGAATTGCGTGCCTTAAACCCCTTGCTGCTTCTCAACAACAAACATCTGATGCGCTTAAAAGGGTACTATGTTGATACGTTAGGGGTTTCTCAATCAGGAGAAAATGCTGCGGATGTCCTGATAGGAATCCCCAACAAAAACAGTGGAAGAATCACGTTATTGATTTCGAAAAATTTACAAGCGACCCCGTTTGTATTCGCAGGAAAGGAGATCGCTCTGATTTCGACCCTTCCAAATAAAAATGCAGAAACTGAAGAACAATTTGATCAGCTCATCGTCGAAAATATTGCCCATGCCGCGACCACAATCCAAGATTTCTCACAAATGGTGCAAAAGAAAGTGTGGACCTTGAATAATGATCATCTAAAGCTGCCATTACTGCTTACTAGGATAGCTGACGAACGTCACAACCTCCAACAGGCGATAGAAACCGGGAAATCGGTGGGGGATCAAAAGCAAATTCAAAGGAACCTCAACCGTGCGTACTCTGAAATTATCCGTCGCATTTCCCTTGGCTTTTCGGCATTCACCTTCACCCTCATGGGGGCTAGCTTTGGGGTGGGCATTAGTCGCAATAGTTCCAATCGCGGACTGATCTATCTTATTATCCTGACCTTGCTTTTTCTAGTGGGCTATTTCACCGCTAAGGGAATAGAGCATCTCCTCATTGCATCTTCTCTCTTGTATCTCATTCCGCATGTTGTGATTATTTTTGCTTCCTTGTGGACTCTAAAACGAGCAACAAAAGGGATTGAATAGTATGTCGATTGGCTCAACTTGGGAACGGTACTTCCTGAAAGAAATTGCGAAAACGACGCTTTTCTTTCTATTGGCCTTTTTTACTCTTTATAGCTTAGTCGACTACTCAAGCCATGCCGCAAGCTTCCATCATAACCAGCTGCAATTTAGTTGGAAAGATACAGGAGCATACTATCTATCCACATTCATTCAGCAGATTAACATCCTTCTCCCCTTTGCATTGTTAATCGCGCTGATTCGAGCTTTATGCACCCTTAATGCCCATAACGAGTTGATCGCTTTGATGTCCAGCGGGATCAGTCTTATGACGTTGATGCGTCCCTTTCTATTTTTCGGATTGTTATGTACTTGCTATCTCTACTTCAATACTGAAGTACTCCAACCTTTAGCCATGCACCAGATCGTTCGAGTGGAGAAATTGCGTTCGAGCAAAAAACATAAGCAAATGGAAATGAAGAGTGTGCAACATTTGAGCTTAGGAGATGGCTCGACCATTGTTTTTCATCATTTTGATCATGACAGACAGGCATTTTTTGACGCCTATTGGGTAAGGAATATTGACAATATCTATCACATGAAGTATTTGGAGCCCGCATTAGAAGAAAAAGCCCCTGTTGGTCATTTCGTCGATCACTTTACTCGCGATGCCGATCATCAATTGATCGTCGCGGAACAATTTGCTCAGACTACTTTTCCCGAGATGGTTTTTAATAAAGAGCTATTATTTGATACTGTGATCGATCCCGATCGATTGCCTCTTTCTGATTTATGGAAAAAATTGCCGGGACTGAACAGAGCAGCAAGCGAGAAAGAATCCCAAGTCTTAGCTGCTTTTTATCATAAATTGATTATTCCTTGGCTTTGCCTTCTTGTGGTCATTGGAACAGCCCCTTTTTGCATACGATTTACACGGAATTTACCCGTGTTTCTGATTTATGCCGGTGGAGTGTTTAGTTTGGTGACATTAAATTTGATCATTACTACAGGTGTGACGCTGGCAGAACGGCAAGTTTTACCGCCATTGCTTGTCATTGGAGTTCCCTTTGCATTGATTGCATCTCTTCTGCTTTGGCGCTTCTCCCGCATCAACAATCCCTGCTCTTAAACAAAAAATTAAACGCAAAGGCGCAAAGGCCCCAAGCCGCAAAGAAAGGAGAGGAGATTTAATTTTCATTTGGGCTTGAAAAAATATCTTCTTCTTCTCTTTGCGGCTTCGGGTCTTTGCGCCTTTGCGTTTAATTTCTTTCATAAGCCTTTGCACGCATTAGTCTAGTCTTTGGCGTTCAGGAGCCTCGTTGACACCCTCGAAAGCCCCTTCTTGATCAACTGCAAACGCTCAAACAGCTCAGGCGTCAGCCTCAAATCTAACTCCAGCTGCAAAACACGATGCTCTAATTCATCAAAATGCTTTTGCAGCCTAACTAGATTGTGATTTATGAGCTCCCCTTCTTCGATCTCATATATCAACTGAGGGATTGACTCTTCCAACTCCTCTATCTCTTTGAAATTCTGGAGCAGCGACTCGTGCACCTCTTCAGACTCTCCTGTTTCAGGGACGATCGAATCAATGATTTCCATTGCAACGTGATAATAATGCGTGCGTTTTGCATCGACCCCACTTTTCCATTTCCCAAGACTTTCTAATGTCAGCTTTTTAGGTGGAATTTTGAGTTGCTCCCACTCAAGCAAAACAGGCTTCAAGGCTTCATAAACATGAAATTCGAGTATTTTGTGCTCATCTTCGTTGATTAATAAGTTAATGACCTTGTGTTGAATATCGTCGTTGATAACTTTAAGATCTGTATCGATTTGCTTTGTACACACCTCTATGGCATGTTTTAAGACAGCTGCTTCAATGATTTTTTTGTCGTCAGTTCGTGATCCAAACGCTTCAACAAGGGGACGCACCTTTTTATTCATCCACTGATCGAACTCCTCCACATGCTCTTTTTCGGTCCCCAAACGCTGTGTCACTGACTTAATTCTTGCGGCAATGGGGTCGACAACATCTTCAACATGAGTAAATAATTTGCCATCTACAGAGTGTTTTAGGTCGTCTTTTATCGCTCTGAGCTGAGCAAGGATCTCATCGGCATTTCGTTGCACCTCTTGAGCAAGTTGTACGTCAGTTCCAGTTTGATGGTGCCAAGGCTTAATAAATTGAAATAGAACTTTTTTAAAACGAGCGAAGTAACTTTCTCGTTTTGAAGGGATGGAATATGGATCTTGCGGTTTAGTCATAAAAAAACCCGCATTATTGTATACCTTTATTGTATCCTTAAACAAATTATTTTCGCAACTGAAATTCGGAGCGGGATGTGTGAAAATGATTGGTTTGTGTGGTGGCAAAAAAAGGAGATTTTGATTATAACTTTGCGAGGGATTGGTATAAACGTATGTCCTTATACGTGTAAACGGCCTGTCTCAACCTGCAGAAACAGCAACAGAACACGAGGTACAGGATTATACATATGAAGATTTCGCTTATGTTTATTCGCATTTTTTTTGTTTTTTTATGCATTCTATTCGGGATAACTTACGCAGTTCAATCTCTCCCTGGAGGACTCAATTTTACCAATTCTGTGCTTGGCTTTGCAGGGGGGCTTAGTTTTGGCCTTGTTTTGATTTTCAGCAACATGCTTCTGACGTGTGCCAACCTCAGAATGATGAATATCCTTCTTCTTGGCCTGTTTTTGGGCTATTTGTTGGGAGAAGGGATAGTTCTTGTGTGGAGTAAGCTCCTCATTCTGAGCGGCATCGTGCTTCACACCGAAATAGCAAATCTCCTACAAACGGCAATGTTCCTCATGGGAACCTATTTTGGGGTCATCTTGATTTTGGAAGCATCAACTGAATGGCATGCAAGCATTCCATTTATCAAGTTGAAGACGAGCTCTAAGGTGAAAGATTTGCTTGTCGACTGGACAATCCTAACAGAAAACAGAGCGCTCGATTTGGCTTCCTCAGGCCTTCTAGACGAACAATTGATCGTCCCAAAATTCGTGGTTCGAGAGCTTCATACAATGCTTGACAGCAGCGAGGAATTGATCCGCAACAAAGCGCGCCGCTGTTTAGACATTCTGAAAAAATTAGAGGGAATGTCACATTTGGAGTTGCGATATTCAGATATCGACTTTCCACATACTGCTGATGCTGGTATAAAATTGATTCAGCTTGCGCGTCAAATAGATGCCAATATCATCACTTCGGACATCCGTCGTTTTCAACAAGGAAATACCGAAGGGCTGCGAATCATTAACATCCATATGCTATCCAATGTACTCAAACCGATTACAGGAGAGCCATTAACAATAAGAATCCAACGACAGGGGAAGGAACCACGACAAGGGGTGGGATATCTCGAAGATGGGACAATGGTTGTCGTCAATGGAGGTGCAGAGCACATTGGGGCTACAATAAAAGGCCATGTTCTGTCGGTAAAGCATACAAGCTCAGGCCGGATGATTTTCTGCAATGTTGCGGATAGTCTTGAAGATTCTGAGATGGCTTCATTGCAAAGTCAAGTATTGCGAGATCTTGAAGTTTCTCCGAAGAGTTTCTATACCATTGGATGATAAAAAAATGTTAAAGGGACTTGGTACCGACATCATTGAGATTGCGCGCGTTCGCACCGCTATATCTCGCCATCGGCACCATTTTTTAGATAAGCTCTTTTCAAAAACAGAGCAGGAGTATTGCAATAAATATAATGATCCAGTTCCTCATTATGCGGGTCGTTTTGCAGCAAAAGAGGCAATTGCAAAGGCAATAGGAACTGGATTTATTACAGGTCTTTCATGGCTTGACATTGAAATTCTCAATGATGCATACGGAAAGCCAATCGTCAAGCTGTCTGAGCAGCTCCAAGATAACATTGGGGCGGGTAAAATCATGCTTTCGATAAGCCATTGTAAGTCGTACGCCACCGCGACAGCAGTTTTACTAAGTTAGGGTGCAAAATTCTTCGTGCCCGTGCCCGTGTGCGTGCCCGTGCCCGAATGAGAGATTTTACCACAGAGATCACAGAGAGAAGAAGAGAAGAAAGTAGAGTTAATTAATAGGAATTAATTTTCCTAATTTATCCCTCCTTCCTTCTCCTTTCTGTGATCTCTGTGGTAAAAATCCCTTATTCGGGCACGGGCACGCACACGGGCACGGGCACGGATAGGACAAATGAGGAATTTATACGTATGAGAAATTTTCCGGAAAAGGTCTTCGGCACCGATGGTGTTAGAGGTCATGCCAATGTTGTTCCCATGACAGTGGAAATCGCTTTAGCTCTAGGACGTGCGGCAGGCAAAGTCTTGCGCGACAAAGGCCACAGCTGCCGCGTCGTCATAGGAAAAGACACACGCCTCTCCTGCTATATGTTTGAAAATGCCCTTATTTCAGGTTTGTGCTCCATGGGCGTCGACACATTAATGCTAGGCCCTTTCCCGACTCCTGGCGTCGCCTTCATAACACGAGCCTATAGAGCAGATGCAGGAATTGTCATCTCGGCTTCCCACAATCCTTACTATGATAACGGGATCAAATTCTTCTCCTCGGAAGGATTCAAACTACCCGATTCATGGGAAGCAGAAATGGAATCGATTATTTTTAAGAACGAGTTTGATGATTGCCTCCCAGGTGATTCACAGATAGGAAAAAATACAAAAATTCACGATGCTGACGGCCGCTATATCGAATTTGCAAAAGCGACCTTTCCACGGAAACTTTCTCTCAAAGGATTAAAAATTGCCTTGGACTGTGCTAACGGGGCAGCCTACAAAGTTGCTCCCCTGGTCTTTCGTGAGCTCGATGCGCAAGTTTTCAACTATGGCAATACTCCAAACGGACTCAACATCAATGATAAATGCGGCTCGATGTTTCCAGAGACTGTTCAAAAAGCTGTTATAGAGCACCATGCCGATCTTGGAGTAGCCCTTGATGGGGATGCCGACCGATTAGTCATGGTAGATGAGAATGCACAAATTGTGGATGGCGACACCATTTTAGCCATTTGTGCGCGAGATATGAAAAAACAAGGACTTTTACGCAACAGTCGAGTGGTTTCAACGGTCATGTGCAATTTTGGTTTTATTAAAGCAATGCAAGATCAGGGCATTGAAGTCATTCGATCCCAAGTTGGAGACAGATATGTCATTCAAGATATGTTAAAGCACGAAACCAATTTAGGCGGGGAACAAAGCGGCCACATCATCTTCATGGAACACAATCCAACCGGAGACGGGTTGGTTTCAGCATTGCAAGTGTTGCGAATTATGATTGAAACCGACTCTAAACTGTCCGATCTAGCGGCCATTGTCAAAAGGTATCCTCAAGCATGCATCAATGTTAAAGTGTCCTCGAAACCTCCATTGGACTCATTGAGAAAAATGCAAGAAGCCAAATTAAGCGCGGAAAAAACCCTTGGTGATACAGGCAGAGTATTGGTGCGTTATTCCGGTACTGAAAACATATGCCGTGTGATGGTCGAAGGGTCGAGGCAAAAGCAAGTGCAAGAATTAGCAAGACAAATTGGAAATGCCATTGAAGCAGATATGGAAAGTGTAAGGAAGTGAGGGATTTATGTGCGGAATTTTTGGGTATGTTGGATCGGGAAAGTCGGTTGACATCATATTAGATGGGTTAGAAAGGCTTTCATATCGCGGGTACGACTCAGCCGGGATAGCTGGCGTCAAGGATGGCAAATTGGTCTTTTGTAAAGAAGCCGGCAAGCTTCCCGTTTTAGAGAAGGAACTCAATAGAATAAACCTAACAGACCTATCTGTTGGCATCGGACATACCCGTTGGTCAACACATGGGATCCCAAACAAAGTAAATGCACATCCACAGTTTGATTCAAAGCATACCCTCGCACTGGTGCATAACGGAATTATTGAAAATCACGACACCCTGCGCAAAGGCTTGCAAAAACAAGGTGTAAAGTTTGTTTCTGACACCGATACAGAGGTCATCGCACAGCTAATTGCAAGCTTTTACCAAAAAGATATCCTGCAAGCCGTGCAAAAAGCCGTTCCCCTGCTGGAAGGAGCTTTTGCAATCGCTCTCGTCCACCAAGATTATCCCGATCAAGTTATTGCCATTGCCAGACATTCTCCACTAGTTATTGGAATCGGCGATCACGAAAGTTTCGTTGCTTCAGATTTTCATGCCTTCGCCTCACGCACAAGAGAGGTCATCTTCCTAAGCGATGGCGAAATCGCTATTGTTGAGGCAAATAAAGTCCAAATATTAGACGCCAAAATGAATCAAATCGATAAAAAATCTGAGAAGATGGAAGGGTTATTTGAAGATGCCAACAAAGGAAACTTTGAGCATTACACTTTAAAAGAGATCCATTATCAACCGCAAGCAATAAGAAATGCCTTGGAAGCACGGTGTGCAGAGGAATATGGAAGCGCTAGCTTCGAAGAGGTCAATTTCGACATGAATGAATTACAATCTGTCGAGCGAATTATCATTTTAGCCTGTGGCACATCATATCACGCAGGCCTTATTGGTGCGAGCATGCTTGAAGATCTAGCACGCATCCCTGTTCAAGTGGAAATCTCCTCCGAATTTCGCTATAAAAACCCCATCATCCCTTTTGGAACTTTAGTCATTGCCATCAGCCAATCCGGTGAAACAGCCGACACCCTTGCAGCGGTACGTGAAGTCAAAGCAAAGGGATTCAAAGTTTTGTCCTTATGTAATGTCCCTTCATCTTCAATAGTCAGAGAAAGCGATGCCACCCTTTTTCTTCGCGCCGGCCCAGAAATCGGAGTTTGCTCAACCAAAGCATTCACAAGTCAAGTGGTAGTATTGGCCCTTTTCACTGTGCTCATGGCAAGGATGCGTCATATGAGCAAAAAGGAGGGACAAGAGTTCTTGCATGCCTTACAGAAGCTTCCCGATCAGGTTCAGCTGATCTTAAATCAATCCACTTACATCGAGGCCCTAGCAAAAAAGTATGCCAAATATGACAACTTTTTCTTTATTGGCCGCCGATATATGCTCCCCACTAGTCTTGAAGGAGCTTTGAAGCTAAAAGAGATCTCTTACATCAATGCAAATGGCTACGCAGCTGGTGAGATGAAGCATGGTCCAATTGCATTACTAAGCCCAGAATGCCCTGTGGTAGCTGCTTGTGCTAATAAATCGACGTTTACTAAAATGTTAAGCAATCTGACAGAAGTCAAGTCGCGCCAAGCTCCACTTATCGTAATTTCAGAAAACGGAGAACGTGCAGAAAAACTCAAAGATATTGCAGACGATCTCATTTGTGTTCCAGAGACTATTGACGAACTAGCGACAGTACCCACAACTGTTGTCATGCAGTTATTAGCGTACTATATAGCAAAAGAACGGGGAGCCGACATCGATCAGCCCCGCAATCTGGCCAAATCAGTCACCGTTGAATAACACTGATCTGCATTAGGCTAGACAAGGCAAAGTCTGAGTAAAAAAGTAACAGGATGTGCAGGATCAGGCAGGATATGAAGGATGGCGAGCATCCTCTTGATAATCAAAGAATTTCCAATGGAGCAAAGGCCTCCCGGCCTTTGCTCCATTGGAAATTCTTTTGAATTAAAAGAGGATGCTTACTATCCTTCATATCCTGCCTGATCCTGCACATCCTGTTACTTTTTTACTCGGATTTTGCCTTCCTTGGTCTGATGCGCCTGCACATCCTGTTCAAGTAGGAACTTGGGTTAATATGATATCTTGTCCGTTTTTAACAGCATTGCATAAGAAAGGGTTTCTCAATTTCGTTGATTATGCCCTTGCTGAAACACTTCTGAAGTCGCCCAACGGCTTTTCAGAAGCTGCTGCCGCATTCATATGCCATCTTTCGACAGCAACACGCGAAGGACATCTCTCCACGTCTGTAAGCGACAAAATCATGCCCTCTCCAAGTATCTGGCGCAATGCTGACAATCAAGAGATCCCTTATGAGGAACTGACAGCATTAACACAACTCATTCTAAAAGGAGTTCAAGAGCTTCCTGCTACTCTAGTGACCGATCTTGCAGTAGAAAATACGGTAAAACCCATCTATCGGAACCGCAATCATTACTATTTTCAACGTTACTGGCAATATGAAAAAGAAGTTGTCGAACATATTTTTAGACTTGAAAATGCCTCTCCCTTGATAGAAATTAACAAACAGAAAATTGAGGAAGCAACCTCAAAGCTCTCTCTTCTTCCAGAACAATCCCAGGCAATCATTTCCGCGACCACCCATCAGGTGATGATCTTGTGCGGTGGACCAGGAACAGGCAAAACTTATACCGCCGGCCAGATGATCCGTTTATTCTGGACTTCCCTCGATGAAACTGCTCGTCACAAGTGTGAAATCGCTCTAGCAGCCCCCACAGGCAAAGCAGCAACCAACTTGCAAAATAGCTTGCAATATGCAGTAAAAGACCTTATCGATTTCCCACAAATCCAAGCTAAAACAATCCATAGCCTTTTAGGATTGCGCAGCGATGGCTCATATTCAGAAGAATTCGAGCACAACAGGCTTTTGAAGGCAAATATACTATTGATTGATGAGAGCTCCATGCTTGATATTCAATTGATGTCGAAGCTATTAGCCGCCATTAAAAACGGAACTCGTGTGATTTTCTTAGGTGACCATCGCCAGCTCCCGCCCATTGCTCCCGGAGCCCCCTTCAACGATCTTTTAAAGCACTATAAATCCAAGAATACAGGACAAGCTGTCGAGCTGAAAAAATGTCTGCGTGCAGAATTAAGTTCAATACTCGAGCTGGCAGAAATGATTGATTGCGGCCAGAGCGATAAAGTCATAGAAATGGCTTCTATGGACCTGCCAGGAATCGGTTATACACCCTGCATAGCTGACAGAAACGCCCAAAAAAGTTTACTGGAATATGCCCTCCCTTTTTTTTATGATTTAAATGGGGCTGAAAAGGACAATCTGGTTTTACTCCGAAATGCAAATCGCTTTCGCATACTATCTCCTGTTCGTCAAGGATGGCTCGGAGTTGATACCTTGAATCAAATTATCGTCAAACGCTTACTCGAGCTAAGAGGCAACAATAATGTCTTCATTGCACCTATTATGATAGCTGCCAACGATTACCGAATGAATCTTTTTAATGGCGATGTGGGAATTTTAATAAAGAAGCTCACATCGTCATATGACACCGATTTGTCGCCAAAGGAAGGCGATTACGCTCTCTTCGCGGGGAGACAGGTTCCTGCTGTATTGCTGCCTAGATATGAATATGCCTATTGTTTGTCTGTCCACAAGAGCCAAGGAAGCGAATTTGATCACGTCTTGCTTTTGATGTGTGAAGGAGCTGAAAGATTCGGTAGAGAAGTGCTATATACAGCAGTGACGCGAGCACGGAAGAAGCTTGAAATATGGGGCGAAACAGAAGTCATCAAAAAAACAATTAAGCAGCACTCACAACGCCACTCCGGCATCATGCAACGTCTTGAACATAGATCAGCGGCAAAAATCCCACAGACATAAAAGAAAGTAACAGGATATGCAGGATCGCAAGCGGCAGGATATGAAGGATAATGGACCGCCCCTCGAATTCAATAAAATTGCCAATTGAGCTAAGGTCGGGGTTAACGCAGAGACGGAGAGGTCGGGCAGACGCAGAGAAAATCGAACAGTAATTAATGGCTTATAATTCCCTCTGCGTCTTCAGGAG
>JABDBC010000045.1:15172-19343 GCA_013288825.1 Chlamydiota bacterium | reverse complement strand
GCATGCGAAGCCACTTGTGGAAAATGTGTGATGCACAATATCTGATGTCTCTTTCCAATGGCATTGAGTTTTTTTCCGACCACTGTTGCTGTCTCGCCGCCAATATTTGCGTCGATCTCGTCAAAAACAAGCGTTGGCACTTGCGCCTTGCCGACTAGCAGTGTCTGTAGTGCTAGCATAACTCGCGATAATTCCCCACCACTTGCACAATCTTTTATGGGAATTTTTTGCTCTCCTACATTTGGAGCTAAATAGAATTCAATTTTCTCCACCCCCACTCTAGAGCGGGTTTGAGGTTCCAGATAACAATAAAATTGAGCTTTGGGCATGTTCAGTTCTTGCAATTCCTGTGCCATTTCTCTTTCTAATTCCATGGCCACCGCTCTACGCTTGTCTGAAAGCTCGCGACAAAGAGTTTCGTTGGCCGTTTGTTGCTGCAATAAAGCGCTTTGCAATCTCTCTATCTCAACATCTGTGTTTTCCAGCTGAGACATCTTTGCCTTGAGATCCGCTTCATAATGCTGAATGTCTTTAATGGTGGCTCCGTAACGCTTTTTCAGCCGAGTGATTAGAGTTAGTCTTTCATTGATTTCAGCGGCACGAGCAGGATTATATTCGATGCGGCTGCCATAGTTGCGTATCGTATGGGATATTTCTTGCAGCTCTATCGCAATGTTGTGGATAGATTTTGAGGGCTCTAATAGCCTAGCATCTAAATCTGATAAACATGAGAAAAGCTGTTCTAACTTGCCTATGAGTGGTAATATAGCTCCGCGATCTCCTGACAGAAGGCGTTCGATCTCTGAAGCTTTTGCACTCAATTCTTCAGAACTTGTCAACAGGGAGTATTCGGCAAAAAGATCATCATCTTCATTTTCTTTTAAGCGAGCTGTTTGCAATTCTTCGAGTTCGAGTTGTCCCTTTTCGATTTCTCGCAGCCTTTGTGAGGCATTTGAACGCAAAACTTCTAACTCATTTCGCGCACGATATTCTTCTTGCCATCCTTTTATGACTGCTGCAACAAGGCCTTGAAGATTGCCATAAGTATCTAGCATCTCTCGATGGCTGTCTAACGAAAAAAGTTTTTGGTTCGCATGCTGACCAACCATTTCTAATAAGTAGGGAGTAAGCTTCCGCAATAGTGTGAGCTGTGCCGACTGGTTGTTGATGAACATTCGACCTTTTCCAGATGCATTAAGCTCACGTCGGATAATCAAGTCGTCATCTCTTTCAAACTCGATTCCAGCCTCATCTAGAAGAGGATATAAAGCAGGGATTGCTGTGATGTCAAAAACGGCTTCGACAACCCCTTTATCAGCGCCAAAGCGAATGATTCCGCTATCGGCGCGTTCCCCAGTGATTAAACTCAGGGCATTAATAACAGCAGATTTTCCCGATCCGGTTTCACCTGTCAACACATTAAAACCGCTCTCAAAAGAGATGTCAGCAGAATCAATTAAAATGATATTTCGAATATAAAGGAATTTTAGCATAAAAGTTATGGATTCAGATCATAAGTTTGAGATAATAATGCAAGGAATGATCCAGGGGTCTTTTCTTTAAAAATTTTCTCTCCATTATTTGTTGAAAATGAGAAAATAAAAGATCCTGCATCATTAGCAATTGGTTTCAGAATGGCATCTGGAGCATCAAATAAGTAAAACGTTAACTGCTCAAATTCGAAAGATGTTGGAGCAACTGTTGCAGTCATGTTTTCAGCACTATTTAGCAGAGAGATGACTTGTTTTTGCTGTGCAAAATTCAAAGTATAAGGTGTTTTAAGATGGACAATTTCGACCCCACGCACATAATTATACTTCAGAACACCTTCAGGAGGAGCTTTTTGTGCAAACACGGAGTAAAGATTAATCGACAGCAGGAAGGCAATGCCGACTAAGACCACAATTGTCATGAGAGTCATAAAGCGATTGCTCATTACTAACCAAGGATAACTTTAAGAGTTTTAAAATGCAATTTTCCAACGAAAGCTAACTTCTCTTTCCCATATTTATCGTAAAATTTTCTTCCTGCTGCAATGACTGCTGGGGAAGCTCCCTTTGGAAGTTTTATTCCATACTCCTCGCTCAATTTATTGAGTCCCTCTAAAAAGGCTGCGCGAGCCAATATCGATGCAGCAGCAACCACAAGATCCTCCTCTGCACGATGACGCTGAGAAAGATTTATCTCAAGTCCTTTCCTTTTTAAAGCATTAATGACGACATGTTCTGCTGCAAACTGGTCAATAATAACGTCTTTGCATTTGGTGCGAAATACAAGATTTTCGATAGCTGTCGCATGACCCCATGCCAACAGATGATTCAAATTCTTAAATTGTTGATAGATCTCATTATACTTTGCTGGATTTATTCGAACGATGTGGTGGGCAAACGAAGATTGAATCTGCTTCGCTAACTTTACAATGGCACTGTCGCTCAAGTCTTTAGAATCACGCACTCCCATTTCCTTAAGCTTTGCTACCTCATCTCCATTTGCAAAGACCCCAGCAATGCATAGCGGACCAAAAAAGTCCCCTTTCCCAGACTCATCAATGCCGATGCGAGCTGAGCTCACAATATCATTTTCTTGAACAGGGTGAGTAAAGGTAAACGATTCAAGCAATTCAGGTTCTAGATAAAATTCAATGAAAGGGCCCTTCTCTTTGCCTTGAACGGTCAGCTTACCACTTTTGTATAACGTGCAAGAGATCCCTTTTTTGCGCCCTGAAAATAGAGTGTAAGCGGGTACTGTGATCTCAAAACCCTGTGCGATAAGGTCTTGACGCAATCTTTCTGCGAGCGAAAGGTTTAAAGTTGTAACAAAAACAGCATCAGACATCGAAACAACGTGAGCCTAGTGTAAAAATATTAAACATTGATCTTACCCCGGCTCGCCAAAAAATTCAACGCAAACACATCGCAACAGGCTTATGCCCATGTCTTTGTCTACATCTGTGCTTATGTCTGCTCATCTTGTCCAAATACAAAGTCTCTCTTGGCAAAATTTTCGTAAACGCCTATGATGAGATGTCAAGTTTCAGCATGGAATTAAGATATGATCACGTTTCCAAAATTACTCGCTATTATAACAATAGCTTTGTTCGGCATTATTGGGACTGTTGCCCTTTTTAAAGGAGATAAGAAATCCAAAACTCCTTCTCCACTTTCAACACCCATCGAAGTTGAGCTGGGAAATGAAATGGGCGTCGCCGTCGTAAAAAAAACTACTCTCCCTAAACCTGCTCTACAAGCTGCCACCACCACGAAAAAAGACAAGACTTCTGCTGCAAAAATTGCCGCTCAAGAACCCCCATCATCTTCTCCACCACAAACGCCAATCACTGCTGAAAAAACGGTTGCATTACCCAATGCTGATCGGGTCGATCAACTTTTTAATAAAAAAGGTCCCACCCTCCCAATCGTAGAAACAATCACTTATAAAAGTCATGTTTCTTGGCAGAAAGGACGCCCTGCATGGCTTTCAGACTACGCAAGCCACTACCACACTTCGCGACACTTCATTGCTCGCAGCCTAAATGGCTCTCCTGACTATTTTAAGCAAGACCTTGCTGAAGGGGACCGCTTTAACGTCCTTCGCCTTGATAAAAACATTCAGTTCTACGCACTCATCGACATTTCTCGCTGCCGCCTCTGGCTCTATTATGACGATTTAAGCACTCATGAACGGGTGCTTTTAAAAACATATCAGATTGGACTTGGTCGCGTTGATACAGCCAAAGCCTCCGGTTGCCTAACTCCTATTGGCAAATACACCCTTGGCAACAAAATTGCCATCTATAAACCTAAAGCCATGGGGAAATATCATGGTCAAACGGTTGAAATGATCACCGTTTTTGGCACGCGATGGATCCCCTTTGACAAAGAAGTGGAAGCATGCAGCTCTCCTGCGAAGGGTTTTGGCATTCATGGCG
Organism: Chlamydiota bacterium; assembly: GCA_013288825.1. GTDB lineage: Bacteria > Chlamydiota > Chlamydiia > Chlamydiales > Parachlamydiaceae > JABDBC01. The sequence goes on along the minus strand of JABDBC010000045.1, from coordinate 15,415 downwards.
TGCCTTGGATTGCCAAAGGATCGGCAGAGCCCGTAGAAGATCGCAGCAGCCTAGGAAAGCATCAAAGCGATGGGTGCATCCGAATGGCCAGCGAAGATGTTGAAGAATTTTTTGCCATTACCATTACAAAACCAACAACAGTAGAATTGGTAAAAGATTTTTTTGATGCTAGAACACCATCAAATATTACAATTATAAAATGACCTAAGAGGGAGTTGCTGTTTGGAACACTTACCACATGAA
>JABDBC010000045.1:0-15162 GCA_013288825.1 Chlamydiota bacterium | reverse complement strand
GTTTTTGTTACAACTTTAAACCTTTCGCTCGCAGAAAGATTGCGTCAAGACCATTGAGCATCTTAAAAAACAGAATCAGAATAACCCCCTTTTTAATACAGAAATCCGCAAATTAGAGCAAAAACTCGAGAAACTAAAAGAGAAAATTTACTCCGAATTGACTCCCTGGCAACGGGTCATGATTTGCCGCCACCCATCACGTCCCCACACCATTGATTACATTAAAAATATTTGCACCTCCTTTCACGAACTGTGCGGCGACAGAACCTTCGCAGATGATGCCTCCATTATCGGCGGCCTTGCAGAGATCAATGGGGAAAAATGTGTGATCATCGGCCAAGAAAAAGGAAGCGATACCGAAAGCCGCATGCGCCGCAACTTCGGAATGGTCAATCCGGAAGGCTTTCGCAAAGCGCTTAGACTCATGCGCTTAGCAGATAAATTTCGATTGCCAATCATTACTCTTCTCGATACAATGGGCGCTTATCCCGGGTTGGCTGCTGAAGAAAGAGGGCAAGCATGGGTAATTGCCCAAAACCTGCGGGAAATGGCACGGATTTCAACGCCCATTGTCGTGATTGTAATTGGGGAAGGGTGTTCCGGAGGAGCTCTTGGAATCGGTGTGGGCGATGTGATTGCCATGCTGGAGCACGCTTATTATTCCGTCATTTCTCCAGAAGGGTGCGCCTCGATTTTGTGGAAGGATTCCTCAAAAAGCGCTGAAGCGGCAGATAAGCTGAAACTGAATGCGGAGAATCTTCTGACCTTGGGAATTATTGATGCTATCATAAAGGAACCCTTAGGGGGAGCCCACCATCAGCCCGATGTCGTATACAGCAATGTGAAGCAGTTTTTGCTTGAGCAACTGCAAATTCTGAAGAAAATACCGTCGGAGATTTTGCTCGAACAGAGATATTTGAAATTCCGCAACATGGGCAAGTATACCTCAGACTAAGGCAAGCAACGTCGAGGAAAAAAAGTAACAGGATATGCAGGATCTCTTTTCGTGAACGCGCCCGAGCCCGCGCCCGACCTCTTTCGTGATCCTTGTTTCCATTCCCGAAATTGGGAATAATCGGGTTCGGATAGGAGAGTTCGGGCGCGGGCTCGGGCTCGGGCGCGTTCACGAAAAGAGATCCTGCATATCCTGTTACTTTTTTCCTCGACGTTGCTTGCTTTAGCCTGATGTATATAGCTCGCGTTTAATTTTTGTTACAGGTCCGTGAAATGCTTCGTCTTTTTTTGACAGCTTTTAAAAACCATAAACACCGCTTCTTGCTGGGAATGGCTTTCGCCGCCATGTTCCTATTGACAATCGCCTCTCAGCTCGAAATCGTTGCGATCGGCATTATCACCAAACGAGGTTCTGGCGCGTTTGATCACGACTTAATTAACCACACTCTTAACTTCATCAACAACATCTTCCCCATTTCTGACAACTTGCGCAACCTTGCCTTTTTTTTAATAGCTGTTGCCCTTTTTAAGGCCACTACGCTGTTCGCTCAACGCTTTTCAACCCGTTTGATTGCCATTCGAATCAGTCGAGATCTCCGTCAAGACTATTTCACTCATATCCAATCGCTGCCTATGAGTTTTTATCAGCAACACAATATCGGTGGACTCTCTTCACGAGTGGTCGGCGATGCAGCCTTAATCGCAGAAGCAGTCAATTCCACTTTAGTGAACTATATCCAAACCCCTTTCACCATCATCTCTACGCTAGTTTACTGCTTTTTGATGTCTTGGCAATTGTCCCTTTTGGTCTTTCTTGGATTTCCATTAATAATTTTTCCCATCGTGTTCCTGACAAAGCGGGTCAAACGAATCTCCAAACAGATCCAACATAACCAAGAAAAATTTGCTTCTGCTCTCCTCGACTTCCTCTCGGGCATTCAGACTGTAAAAGTGTTTGCTATGGAGGACTTTTCGCAAAAGAAATATAAAGAACGCAACGAGGCAATGGCAACCTTAGAGCAACGCAGCGCTCGTTATGATCTTGCTTCTAGACCTATTGTCCACACAATTGGAATGGGTTTTTTGGCAACGACACTTTTATATGGACTATATATTTTGCAGATGAGCGTTTCTGAGCTTCTCGTCTATTGCGGGTTCCTCTATCTGTTCTATGAACCTGTCAAAAAATTTGCCGAGGAAAACACACACATTCAACGAGGAGTTTCAGCGGCAGATCGAATGTATGAAGTCATGAGTTTAAAGCCCCAAATTGAGGACTGCAAGGACGCTCTTACAATTAAGGAATTTAATCGTAAAATTGAATTCACCGATGTGTGGTTCCGCTATCATGATCAATGGGTGCTGCGTGGCTTGAACTTCACGGTTAATAAAGGGGAAACTGTCGCTATTGTTGGTCCGACAGGAGCTGGAAAATCAACGATCGTACAACTATTGCCGAGATTGTACGACATTGAAAAAGGGGAAATTCAGATCGATGGCAAATCAATTAAAGAGTACTCTCAAAGGTCTTTGAGAGACTTAATTTCGTTCGTTCCGCAAAAGCCCTTCCTGTTTTTAGATACAGTGTCGCAAAACATCGCCTTTGGACGCCCTTATAGTGCAGTTCAAATCCAAGCAGCAGCCAGAAGAGCGCATGCAGAAGAGTTCATTTTGCAACTGCCGCAGCAGTACGACTCTGAATTGGCAGAGGGGGGGAAAAACCTTTCAGGAGGGCAGCAGCAACGATTAGCCATTGCCCGAGCTCTGCTGAAAGAAGCTCCGATTCTTATTATGGATGAAGCGACATCTTCATTGGACACAGTGAGTGAGAACCATATTAAAGAAGCGATTAATCTATTACGTGGACAAGTGACACAAATTATCATTGCACACCGTTTGAGCACGATTGAAGATGCCGACAGGATTATTTATCTCGAGCATGGTGAAAAGATTGCGGAAGGAACAAAAGATGAGCTCTTACAAACATGTGCAGGGTTTCGCCTGATGTGGGAGCTCATGCACAAAGGGCAAAGCTTCTAACTTTCAGAGTTTGCTCAGAATCAATCTTTCTCATAACATTCATTAGGAATCGTCAAAAAATAACCTACACAACTTCATAGGAAAAATTGCGTCTTAGCTCTCGAAAATTACTTCAGAACAGCCCACAACAGAGGTTGTGGGCTGTTCTTAAGAAATTTTACGAGAGCTAAGACGCACTTCTCCTATAAAGTTGTAAAAGTTATTTTTATACTATCCCTTAATGTATAAGAATAAAAAAAACTTTTATTATTCCATGTACTAATTTGCCAATAATCTTAGATTCATTTAGAATCATCATATTTTCATTAAAAAAACAGGAATTTTATGATAACTATTGGGACTCCGATTTTTCTAAGATCAGAAATTGAGTTAGAGGAACGCGTTCACGCTAGGTTTGGAGAAAATTATGCTAGAACAGAGGGTGTCATGTTCGAGCAGACCTTCAATTGCTGCAACCCTTATAAAGCATCACTGGATGAATTAAGTCAAAGTATAGATGCGATATCTCAAGCAGAGGTTTTCATAGTAAAAAAAGAGGCTTATATTGTCTTCCCAGATAGCAATCGCTTCAAGCTTACACCATTTGTAAAAAAACTTTCTGGATTAAGTCAGCCATTGCCATCTGATAAGCTAAGTTTAGAGTCTCGTTATCTATTTAGGCAACTAACATTGGAACTCTATCATTTAGATTGTGGCGCAAGCAAAGCAATAATTCAGAAATTCCCTGATAGAAATCGTAGTGGGGGTTATATAAATTTTCGTGCTGTACATGTCAACCCCGACGGAAATTTAGATATATTCTATAGATTATCCCAAGAACATGTAGACAAATTGATCGCAGTGACTCCTTCCCTCAAACCCCTCTTACATCCACCAGAAGCCTTAACATCTGATTTAAGAAATGCGATAGAGTTATGGACATGGACTAGGACTAATCGTGTAGATGGTGCCTATTTAGACCATGGTGATGTCATTGTATCCGACGAAAGAATGAAAAGAATAGTAAAAGAACGACTAGAAGTTGGTCGACGCATTCTTACCGCTGAGATGGCTACTTTACCACACATTCGTTTATATCTACCTGCCTTTATTCCCTTAATTGTTGACTATTTGGCATATAATTTCTTTAACCCCCCTCCAGGTTATGAAGAGAGAGTGTCCATTGATGCTTATCCGAAAACAGAAGAGGAGATGCTTGAACAGTTCTTCAATTGTTGCAACCCAAATGTAGCATCAATAGACGAATTACTTCAAAGTCTAGATGCTGTAACGCATGCAACAACTGCTAGAGTAGAAAATATAACTTATATAGTGTTGCCAGACAGCAAAAGATTTAGGCTTAAACCTCTACTTGATGGACTTTGTGAACTAAAACCACCATCCCGTACTCTAAGTGTAGAACCCCGCTATCTATTTAGGCAAATAATAATAAAACTATTTATGTTAAATCGTAGCGCAGATATTGCAATCTGTAGCGTAGACGTTTCTATAGATCGTATATTTCGTAAACGCTGTATTGAAAATTTCTACCTCGAGATGAATTTACTCTCCTATTACAGATTTTTCCCTGTATATTCGTCTAAATTGATAGGATATTGCCACTTTTTAAGCTGGCCAAAAGAAGATCTACTATCTCCTTTAGCAAAGTCAATAAAGTTGTGGGATGGAACAACTCCTCCTATAGAAGGCGCAGTATTAGACAATGGACATGTCATTATAGCTGATGGCACAATGGAGAAGATAGTAAAAAAAAGATTAGAAATTGGTCAAATAGCTGTCAACACCGAGTTAATGAGAGTGTCAGAACCGTCGCTGAAACTTTTTCCATTTAAACTTCTTCCTATAATTATTAACTATTATTCATACGAAGTCTTTAACGCCCCTCCAGGTTATGAAGATATTGATGCGTGAAAATAAATAAGTATCCTGTGCCGGATTATCATTTTTATCCTTGAAAATCAAGTTATCATGACTTATAACTTTGAAAAAATAGCCCAAAAATGTATAAGGATGGATAACGAGATATGGTATATAAACCACTTGCAAGGAAAATATTCTTATATTACATAAAATCCGTTGGCTGGTCTCTTGAGAAGGGTGGGATCGATTGGAATTTATATGATGAAAACGGTGTTTTCTTATGCGCTATTAAAATAGCTCATGGAAAAAATACAAAAGAAGAAATTGTCGCTTATAGCGTGAACAAAACAGAGAAAATTTTTAAGGAAAAGGGTTTAGTATGGCCTCCAAAGAAGAAAAAGAAATAGAGGCGCATTTGCAGATGGCACTCGAAGAAATCGGTGAAATAAAGCCTTGGTACAGTAAAGAATTCAAGTCGTGGATTTTCCTTCACGATCTTTATCCTGTAGAATACTCGGGTGATACTAAAGAAGAGGTCGTTCAAAACTACCCTCTTTACATAAAAGAATTCATTAAACATCGATTGCAGGATAGACTTTCTCCATTAATGGAAAATAAGACCAAGGGACATGGTGGAAAACGCAAAGGCTCCGGTCGTCCCAAGGGAACTACAGAAGATAAAGTAAGAGTATATGTGCCTAAAGATATCGCGAATCTCTTAAAAGAACCAGGGGCACTCATGTATCTTCGTGGATTAATGCAAGTCTGCCATCACGCACGCTTATAATCTTTAATCTATCGCCCCACGCTTCTAACTAAAAATTTGCCTATTTTTCGCTTGAGAACATAATCCCAAATAGGGTATGCTTCTCTAGCGGGTATCTATGCAAAATACACTCGCTTCACACTCAAAACCAAAAATCGTTGGGATCATCCCAGCGCGATACGGCAGCTCTCGTTTCCCCGGAAAAATCCTCGCCCCCATTGCTGGCAAATCACTCATACAACGTACCTACGAAAATGCTTTTCGCTGCACCTCACTCGATCGCCTCATCATTGCCACAGATGATATGCAAATTTTTAACCACGCCAAAGAATTCTGTGCAAATGTCGTTATGACCTCTCCATCTTGTGCAACGGGCACAGATCGCCTTGCAGAAGCACTACGACTAGATAAACGCCTTGACGACGCTGACATCATCATCAATATCCAAGGCGATGAACCTTGTATCGATCCGGAAGTGATCAATCAAGTTGCCATCGCATTAGCAAATGATCCCGAAGCAGTCATGTCAACAGCAGTTGTGAAGCTGACTTCCGCTGAAGAAGCACAAAATCCTTCTGTTGTCAAATGTGTCATTGACAACAACTACAATGCCATTTACTTCAGCCGAGCTCTCATTCCTGCTGGACACAAAGGACAGATGCTGCCCCATATTCCCTACTATCGCCATATGGGAATTTATGGATTCAGACGCCAGTTTTTGTTAGAATATGCAAATCTCCCGCAAACACCTCTCCAAATGGCAGAAGAGTTAGAACAATTAAAAGTCCTTGAACATGGCTTTAAAATTAAAGTAGCCGTTGTTGATCATTTCAGCATAGGCGTCGATACCCCAGATGACGTACAAAAGGTAGAACAATGGTTATGCGCACAAAATACATCTTTGTCACAGGTGGAGTCTGCTCCTCTTTAGGAAAAGGGCTCACCACTGCTTCAATAGGCATGCTCCTCGAAAAAAAGGGGCATAAAATAGCATTTCTAAAACTCGATCCTTACCTAAATGTTGATCCCGGGACCATGAGCCCATATCAACACGGGGAAGTTTATGTCACTGACGACGGTGCTGAGACCGACCTCGATCTTGGTCACTATTATCGTTATTCAAATGCTGAATTATCTCGTGTTTCTAGCACTACTTCAGGGCAAATCTATCACTCTGTCATAAAAAGAGAACGTCAAGGCGACTATCTTGGAAAAACCGTTCAAGTCATTCCTCACATCACTGACGAAATTAAAGAACGCATCCTCCTGTGCGCTAAACAAACAGAAGATATCAATGTCTGCTTAGTTGAAATTGGAGGGACAGTCGGAGATATTGAATCACTGCCATTTTTGGAAGCCATTCGACAATTTCGAAACGAACATATTGGCGATTGCATCAACGTCCACTTAACCTATGTTCCCTTTTTAAAAGCCGCTGGAGAGGTCAAAACCAAGCCCTCGCAACATTCTGTGCAGATGATGCGGGAAATTGGGCTCATCCCCGACTTTATCGTATGCCGCTGTGAAAAATCTCTTTCGGATGATGTTAAAGAAAAAATCAGCCTGTTCTGCAATGTCCCTCGCAGAGCCGTCATCGAGGAAGTCGATGTCGAGCTAAGCATTTATGAGGTCCCAATAAAACTTCATCAACAACATATTGATTCGATGATCTGTGAAAAGCTCGATCTCCTGAATCGCATCATCGATCTCAGAGAATGGGAAAGCATCATCAACACTCTCCGCAACCCTCTAGGGACTTTGACAGTAGGCATTGTTGGAAAATACGTTCAGCATCAAGATGCTTATAAATCTGTTTCCGAATCGCTGCATCACAGTGCTAATGCCGCGGGATATGCTTTAAAAATTAAGTGGTTTGAAGCTGACAAAGTCCTCGCACTCGGGTCGGTCGATAAAATCATCGAAGGCTGCGATGGATATTTGATACCCGGAGGCTTTGGCGAACGGGGTTGGGAAGGAAAAATCATGACAGCAAAGTATTGCCGTGAGAACAAACTCCCCTATTTCGGCATTTGCCTCGGCATGCAAGTCATGGCTGTCGAATTTGCACGTCATGTGGCAGAACTGAAGGAAGCTAACTCCACTGAGATCGATCCCTACGCAGCACATCCGGTCATCTCTCTCCTAAGTGAACAGCGCGAAGTGCAACAAAAGGGCGGCACCATGCGCCTCGGAGCTTATATTTGCTCACTCAAACAAGACTCTTTAGCCTATAAAGCTTATGGCAAAGAGCACATTAGTGAAAGACATCGCCATCGTTACGAATTCAACAATAAATATTTAGATCAGCTTGAAAGAAAGGGATTTATTATCTCGGGAATTTGGGACGAGGGACAACTTTGTGAAATTGCTGAAATCAAGGATCATCCTTGGATGCTCGGAGTCCAGTTTCATCCAGAATTCCAATCGAAACCGACAAGGCCTCATGCCCTCTTTAATTCCTTCACTCAAGCAATGATAAGGCATAAAAAGGCTACTGCTGCTGCTCAAACGGTAAAACCTTGATAAATGATTCCTCTCTAAAAAAAGAGAAACCCACAAGGATCGTAGCAATCGATTATGGCCTCGCCCGCATCGGCTTGGCCATATCCGACGAACGCAAAATCTTTGCATCCCCCTTTATGACTGTAAAGGCCGAAAAGAAAGCAGAAAAAACAGCCATTAAACTCCTTGCAGAATTGACCAAAGATCAAGAAACCCGCCATTATTCACTAGAGACTATTCTGATTGGGATGCCTTTACTTTTCAGTGGGAAAACAGGAATGCTTGCTGATGAAGTCACCCATTTTGTAGAATTACTTAAGAAGCTGACCTCTATACCGATTGTCTTGTGGGATGAAAGACTGACGACTGTGCAAGCTGAAAAAGCCTTGCGAGAAGGTAATATGAATAGAAAGAAACGTTCTAAAGTCATCGATACAGTATCTGCAGCCATATTATTACAAAGCTACTTGGATAAAGGGAGCTGAGGCACGAAAAATTCGTGCCCGTGCCCGTGCCCGAATAATTGGTCTTTTCCTTTTCTATAGTTGCAATAAGGAAAAGAATCAGTTATTCGGGCACGGGCACGCACACGGGCACGGGCACGAATATCTTCTCCAATATCTATAAAACCTGAGGTACAATGTTTACACAATTTGAAGCCACTAAACATCTCCAACAACTAGCCCAAAACCCCTTCGACCTCGCCAAATCCGGAAATCTAACTCCAGAAAGACTCATAAAATTCTCCACAAAATCTTGCGGATACACTCTGTTTTATGGGACCGAACGGATCACAGAACAGGTCATGCAAACCCTTTTCAAACTTGCTGATGAAGCGCAAGCTCTCGACAAAATGAACAAAATGCAAACAGGCGAAATATTAAATAAGATTGATGGCTTTCCTAGCGAAAATAGAGCTGTTTTACATACCGCTACACGAGATTTCTTTGAAAATCCCCATCAAGAACAAGCTGCAAAAGACGCCACCAATCTCGCATTGAAAGAAATCGACAAATTGAAGGCATTTCTTAAGAAAATTGAAAGCATGTCATTCACTGATTTAGTCATGATAGGCATCGGAGGCTCCGACCTCGGCCCGAGAGCCCATTATATCGCCCTCCAGCACCTCCTGAAGAAGGGAAAAAAAGCCCATTTTATTTGCAATGTCGACCCTGATGATGCTGCATTAGTTCTCCGTGATCTGAACCTTAATAACGCCCTCGTCGTCGTGGTCTCTAAAACAGGGGAAACCCTTGAAACTGCCACCAACGAGGCCTTTGTACGTCAAAAGTTTTTGGATGCCCATATGGATCCATCGAAACATTTTGTCTCTGTAACCATGCAAGGAAGCCCGATGGATAATCCATCAAAATACTTGGAATCATTCCATATCTGGGATTGGATTGGAGGGCGCTATTCCACTACTTCAATGGTCGGTGGCGTTGTTTTGGCATTCTCTTTTGGATTTGAGGTCTTCTGGGAGTTCCTCCGCGGTGCAAATCAGATGGATAAGGCTGTCTTATCTTCAAAAAAAGAGACAAATCTTCCCCTTCTGGCTGCCCTTATTGGCATATGGAATCGCGATTTCTTAAAATATCCTACATTAGCCATCATACCCTACTCCCAGGTTCTCCTACGCTTCCCAGCCCACATCCAGCAACTCGATATGGAATCCAACGGAAAACGAATCGACAAACAAGGACGCCCAGTAGACTATGAAACAGGGCCAATCATCTGGGGTGAACCAGGCACAAACGCTCAACACTCCTTTTACCAACTCATTCATCAAGGAACCACAATAGTCCCCTTGGAGTTCATCGGTTACAAAAAAAGTGCCCTTGGAGAAGATTTGAAATTCAATGGAACCACCTCTCAACAAAAATTGCTCGCAAATCTCTTTGCTCAAATCATCGCCCTAGCAACAGGAAAAGAAGATCAAAATCCGAATAAAGTGTTCACTGGAAATCGCCCTTCCCACCTCTTGTTAGGCGAAAAACTGACACCGTTTTCCCTGGGTGTCCTTTTGGCATTTTTTGAACATAAAGTTGCTTTTCAAGGATTTATTTTGAATATTAATTCTTTCGATCAGGAAGGTGTCCAACTTGGAAAACTTTTAGCAACAAAAATCTTGCAGCGCTTTGCAGAGCCAAAAGGCGCTCCGTATCCTCTTGCAGATGTTTTCTTAGCAACTTTAAAAGATAAGGATTGATGTGACTTTTACAATTAATACATTTCAGTTCCATATTCCAAAAAGGAATGCCCAGTGTTGCAAGTGCAATAGCCCCTTGGAACCTTCCATGACCTATTTTTCATCAATCGGAGAAGAAAATAAGGAAATTAAACGCCATGACTATTGTCTTCCTTGTTGGAATGAAATGATCTCAATGAATGACCTTCAAAATAATCCAACCAAAAAGACCCATTGGAAATCGATTGTTGCTGCAAAATGTTCAATAAGCAAACCACCCCACAATAGACAGGAAAAGGCCTTGGAATTGTTAAAACTTGCTTTGGCAAGCGATCAAAAAGATGATCATGAAGAGGCCTTTGTGTTGGCGCTATACCTAGCACGGAGTCGTTTGTTATATCTTCGTCAACAATTCAACCGCGAAGACGGATGTAAAATCAGTCTCTATGAAGTGGGTGCAACAGAAGAGATTATCGGGGTGCAGAAATTGGAATTGTCCCGCTTGAATATTGCTCAGATCCAAAACAGAATATCAACAAAACTTTCTGAATGACATCTGATCTGATGTTTCTGGCTATTCTCATGAGCTGCGCATATATTAAGCAAAGAAGAAAACTAACAGGATACGCAGGATCAGGCAGGATATGAAGGATAGCGAGCACCCTCTTAATATGCAAAAAATTTTCTAACGAAAACAAAGACGTCGTCTTTGTTTTCATTAGAAAATTTTTCATATTTCAAGAGGATGCTTGCTATCCTTCATATCCTGCCTGATCCTGCATATCCTGTTAGTTTTCTTCTTTGCTTAATATATGCGCAGCTCATGGAAAGGGCACAATAGGATCAATGATGTCAACGATTGTAAGCCAGTTAAACGACTTCATCACTTTTCTTCGCTCTGAAAAGGGACTAGCCTCCAATACCATTCAGGCCTATTACCACGATACCAATGCCTTTGTCCAAACACTTGAACCTCTTGGAATCACCTCCCTCGCACAACTCAAACAACAACACATCCTCTCATTCCTCTCCCATTTGAAAAGCCAAAAATACGCCAGCTCCACCATCTGCCGCGCTCTCATTGCCATCAAAGTCCTCTGCCGCTTCTTAAAACGTGAACAAATCACACAAACCAATATCGGCCTCTATTTTGAAACCCCCAAACTTTGGCAATTAATCCCAGAAGTGCTCACCTGTGAAGAAATCAACCTCCTTTTGACTCAACCAGATGCACACCACCCTCTCGGTGCTAGAGATCGCGCCATCCTAGAAACATTATACGCCAGCGGATTGCGCGTCTCTGAACTTTGTACCCTACAAATCTATGATGTCGATGATACTGTTCTTCGAGTGAAGGGCAAAGGGGGTAAAGAACGGATCGTCCCCGTTGGACAACCAGCCATAAAAGCCATCGACCACTACCTGACCTACCGCGATCGATGGGACAGCGCAGAAAATAAAACCCTTTTCCTCACAAAAACAGGCTCTCCAATGGATAGAGTCATGGTTTGGCGCATGATCAAACAGTATGCAAAAACAGCTGCTATCAATAAAAACATCTCTCCACATACACTACGACATTCTTTCGCCACTCACCTTCTTGACAATGGAGCTGACTTGCGGGTCATCCAAGACATGCTCGGCCATTCTAACATCAGCAGCACTGATAGATATACACACATCAGCCGCAACCGCCTCCAAGAATCGTTTGAGGCCAGTCATCCACGCTTCTAAGTGAAGGACAAAGGACCTAAGGGACCTAAGGGACCTAAAGGACGTAAGGGACAAAGGACATAAAGGACCTAATGCATTGCTATCCTGTCCCTTACGTCCTTTGTCCTTTAGGTCCTTTGTCCTTTACGTCCCTTATGTCCTTTAGGTCCTTTGTCCTTTACTTCGAATGACCTTCTAACCATTCAACCAAAAACTATTGCGAATAATTTCGAGGTTGATGTATTGTTTAATCTTCCATGCAGGAGTCGTTTACATTTTTGCCGACTCCTTAAATATGGGTCTCTCAAGCATATGGGGGTTTAGCTCAGTTGGTAGAGCATCTGATTTGCATTCAGAGGGTCAGGAGTTCGAATCTCCTAGCCTCCATTCTTTGTTCATAGAGACTGTGAATCGCAGTCTCGTAGTAAGCGGTTATAGCTCAGTTGGTTAGAGCGCGACACTGATAATGTCGAGGTCCCAAGTTCAAGTCTTGGTAACCGCAAACTCTATCTCTAAAGAGAAAGGAAAAAACTATGCGTCGTTTGTTTGCTGGAATTGCCCTCTCCTTCCTATTAACCACAGTAACTCTATTTGCTGTCCCACAGGCAGATGAATTTGTTCAATTTGACCTCGCTGGTGGTTATCGGATAGACCGCCTTAAATGGACCTCTTCATTTTCGCTAGAACCTCAAAACCCATGCAGTTTTTCAAGTAGCAGCTCGGATGACCTACGCATCATCTCAAAACTAAAATGGGATAGCTTGACCATGTACCATATCCTCGGCTCAGTCAGATTGGTCACCTGCGATCGATGGTACTTCCGCGCCGTCGCAGATTATGGACGCATTTGGCATGGACGCAATAGCGACCGAGACTTCATAAAAGCAAAATGTTGCCGTCCCATCGAATTCATTGGATCTAGAGCTGACGCCAATGAAGGGGAAGCCTTTGACCTGTCTGTTGGAGCAGGCTATTATTTCCGATTCCTTTCAGGACGCGGAGCCGTAGCGCCAATCGCTGGATATTCACACCATGAACAACACCTTCGTATGAGAAACTTGCATGTTGTTTTAGATACGATCGATTTCATGACAGGACCTGTTCCAGGCTTGCACAGTAACTATCGAGCACAATGGTTTGGCCCTTGGGCTGGTGCAGATTTCTCTTTCAAAATGACCTGTAATTTAGAACTCTATGGAAGAGGAGAATTTCATTGGACGTTGTTTAGAGGAACAGGACATTGGAATTTGCGCCCTGAATTTGTGAAAGACTTCCACCAACACACAAGAGGCTATGGTCAAGTTTATTTCTTGGGAATTAACTATGACTGGACAGAGCTCTGGAAAGTTGGGATACTATACAACCTACAGCGATTTAATGCCGTCCATGGCCGCTTGCGTCAGTTCTTTGAAAGCGGTTCAGCCGATATTAAGCTTAATTCTGTTTACTGGTTTTCGCAGAGCATCATGGCCAACGTGCAATACACCTATTAAGAAATTTTACCACAGAGAACACGGAGAGAAGAGAGAAAAAGTAACAGGATGTGCAGGATCAGGCAGGATATGGAGGATAGTAAGCATCCACTTGATATGCATGAAATTTCCCAAGATTGCAAGCAATCTAGGGAGATGCCCTGAGAAACGCGCAGTTATCTGTGGCAATTTGTGAGGATGGTTCTCCATAACTTTTTAAACAGGCCAGCTTAATCAAAGTGAAGAGTGGATGAGCTGGCCTGTTTAAAAAGCTATGGAGAACCATCCTCACAAATTGCCACAGATAACTGTGCGTTTCTCATAGGATTCTTTTTCGCATGTCAAGTGAATGCTCACTATCCTTCATATCCTGCCTGATCCTACATATCCTGTTACTTCTCTTCCTTCTCTGTGGTAAATTCTATCGCCTTAGCTTCATGCGTCGGTGGCTTTGCAAAGATTGCGCATGACAAAAACGTTCGATGCAATGCCTACGAGAACCACACCAATCCCAACAAGTTCAAGCCAATCGGGCAACCTCATCTCCAGGATAGCCAAAAAGATGAGCGCAAAAATCGTTTCAAAAATACAAAGCTGCCCTAGCAATGCAACAGGAAGCGTCTTTGAGGCCGAATTCCATAAGTAGGAACCAATCCATGAACATCCCCAGCCTAAAATAATTGCACCTAAAATAAACCAACCAAGCTCTTCTGTAGGCTCGAAGTATCGCTGCAAATGTTCGTCAGTCGCAATAAGCGACAGCAACCCCACAATTGATAACACTGACCAGCAAAGGGTTGTAATCCCAAGCACTGTTACCCAATCGGTGATTTTCAGATTTGGAAATTTTTTCAAGAACTGAGAGTTTTTAGCGGCAACCCAAACCCAACTAAAAAGGGAGATCACTCCGAATACTAATCCTAAAAGATAGTCCTCGAGACTGCTGGAATTCTCAGTCCATAATAAGGGTCCAAGATTGACAAGAGTGAGCCCTATTAAAAGAAGAAAACATGGGATGATTAAAGGTTTAAAGGAAAATTCTTTGTTTTGGAAATTGCCAAATATTGCAATGCAAACGGGTGCTGTTCCAATAATCAGAGTCATGACACCAGCATTTGCGTAGCGTAGTCCAAGTACCAGGGTGAAATAGTGGATCACGTTGGCAAGGAATGTAAAAATGAATGCAGCCTTCCACACTTCGCGAGGAGTCTCACGGAATAGGTATCGTTTACGCAGCACGAGAAATGCGAGTGCAAGGATTCCAAAAGAAAAGCATCTGGCAATAGCTAATTCTATAGCAGAAAAATTCTCTACAAAACTTGGGATAACAAAAATTAGACCCCAAATAAAACAAGCTGTGATAACAAAAACAATTCCTCTAAACA
Source organism: Chlamydiota bacterium (assembly GCA_013288825.1). Taxonomy (GTDB): domain Bacteria; phylum Chlamydiota; class Chlamydiia; order Chlamydiales; family Parachlamydiaceae; genus JABDBC01. The sequence goes on along the minus strand of JABDBC010000045.1, from coordinate 282 downwards.
TAAAGGGATTATAATTTATTTAAGATTAATATTCAATGATTACTGCATTGGTGTGGGAACAAATTAGAAACTTCTGCGCGCGATTTGTCTGCGCACGGGGACGGTTCTCGCATGACAGCCTAACGTTTAACACAGGCCACAGAAAAAGTCTTTTGCTTGTACGATTGGCCTGTGTTAAGCGTTAGGCTGTCATGCAGAACTGTCCCAAGCGCGCTTTGACTGCATGCGTTTAGCCATTTGCCGTGCGCCATGGGACAGTTCTGCATAACGCCATCCCTTTAA